>NZ_QRMX01000001.1:0-250408 GCF_003472805.1 Acidaminococcus sp. AM05-11
TAAAAGAAGGATGGCAGAAATCTGCCATCCCACAATAAAACGTGAAGAGCCTTTTTTTAGGGAACTTATTCCCAAATGGTCTTCATGATTTCTTTGTATCTTTGGCCCATTTCCTTGGTAATCAGGTCGAACAGGGCATAGAACATATCCCCATTGATGCTTTCGTTTTCGAACACTACGCACAGGTCCAGAATCAGGGAACCTTCCGGATCCAGATAGAACTTGAAAGCCTTGTAGCCTTGGTTGAAATCGGTGATCATTTTTTCCAGGGCTTCCTTGTTGTTGTCCTTCAGGGCCTTGGGGGCCAGCAGCACCCGAATCATGCCAAAAGCCGTGTCGTCCAACAGAACCACCAGGACCACGGGCGTACCATCAATATTTACATGGGAACGGAATACGGCGGTGTGGAACCGGTCCCCTTCAATGGCTTGTACCTGAAATGCTTTCGGATCTTTCTTGTCCAAATATTCTTGGAATGCTTGGGCTCTCTTGTTTAATTCTGCCATACTAACTTCCTCCTCAATTCAATTGATTCCATCAAATCTAACAATAACAGGATAGAGCATTCTCCGGCTTTCGTCAAGCTATCCACTTATGCACAAAGTTATCCCCAAAAATCGGGAAGTTATCCACATTTTCTGTGGATAACTTCTGGGGTTAGAGCTATATTTTGTGCGAAAAGCTGTTCGTACTACAAAATCCGGAGGGGCTTATCCACTTATACACAAGTTATCCCCAAGAATTGTGGATAACTTTGGGGAAAATCCACAGGGGTTTAACCAAAATTCCCTGTCTGTGGGCATTTATCGCCACTTTTTACATTCACTTTTCTGTATGCCACAGCTTTTTATCCAGTTATCCACAGAGTTTTCCACCATTGGGGCAAAAAATAGGCTTGTGCAGTTGTGCACAAGCCTATTTTTACGCTTTATTCGTCTTCTTCATCCACGGTATTCACAATGGCCAGAGCAGCAACCTTATCGCCGCTTTCCAGATCCATCAGTTTCACCCCTTGGGCATTTCTGCCATAGGTGGAGATATCCGCCGCATTCATCCGGATGATGATGCCAGCTGCAGAAATCAGCATGATTTCCTGTTTTTCCGTAATGAACTTGGACCCTACAATCAGGCCCGTCTTATCGGTGACTTTCAGGTTGATGATACCTTTGCCGCCCCGGTTCTGAACCCGGTACTCGGAAATATCCGTCCGTTTGCCCTGTCCCTTGTCGGTTACGGTCAGCACTTCACCCGTATCGTCCAGGCAGCTGTCCATGGAAACCACCGTATCGTGAGGCCGCAGCAGAATGCCCCGTACCCCGTGGCTGGTTCTGCCCATGGGCCTTACATCCTCTTCGTTAAAGTGGATGGCGTAGCCGTCCCGGGTAGCCAGGAGGATATCGTTCTTGCCGGAGGTGAGCTTCACGTCAATGAGTTCTTCCCCTTCGTCCAGGTTGATGGCAATCAGGCCGCCTTTCCGGGCGGACTTGAATTCGCTGACGCTGGTACGCTTTACAATACCGGCGTTGGTAGCCATAAACAGGAACTTGTCTTCGTCAGAACTGATGCCGCTGTGGACGGCAATCACGGCGTTGACCTTTTCGTTTTCTTCCAGCGGCAACAGGTTCCGGATATAGGTTCCCTTGGCGGTACGGCCGGCTTCCGGAATTTCGTAGCCCTTCTGCCGGTAGACCCGTCCCCGATTGGTAAAGAACAGGATATTGTCATGGGTGCTGGCCATCAGCAGGTGTTCGGAGAAGTCCCCTTTCACCTTGTTGTCTTCCTTGACAATCTTGCCGCTGCCGGCCTTGATGCCCCGGCCGCCCCGGTTCTGGTTGCGGAAGTTGGTGAGGGCCTGACGTTTGATATAGCTTTGGTGGCTGATGGTAATGACCACGTCCTCCTCAGCAATCAGGTCTTCGGTTTCCAGTTCCCCGGCATCGGGTACAATGGAGGTTCTCCGGGGATCCCCAAAACGCTTCTTCACGTCCAGCAGATCTTCCCGGGCGATACCCATAATCTTATGTTCGTCGGACAACACGTCCTCCAAATAGGCAATATTGGCCATAACTTCCTGGTATTCGTCCTCAATCTTCTGCCGTTCCAAACCGGTCAGGCGTTGGAGACGCATATCCAAAATGGCCTGGGCCTGCTTGTCGCTCAAGGCAAACTTGTCCATCAAGGCTGCCTTGGCTACGTCGCCGTTGGCGCTGGCCCGGATGGTGGCAATGACTTCGTCCAGGTGATCCAGGGCGATTTTCAAGCCTTCCAAGATATGGGCCCGTTCCTTGGCTTTGCGCAGTTCGTACTGGCATTTCCGGGTAATGACATCCTTCTGGTGTTCCAGATAATATTCCAGAATCTGTTTCAGATTCAAAATCCGGGGATGGCCTTTGACCAGGGCCAGCATAATAATGCCGAAGGAATCCTGGAGCTGGGTATGCTTGTACAGCTGGTTCAGCATCACTTCGGGCACCACATCGCTGCGGAGCTCGATGACAATGCGCATACCCTTCCGGTCGGATTCATCCCTTAGGTCCGTAATGCCTTCCAGCACCTTGTCCTGCACCAGGTGGGCAATGCTCTCAATGAGTTTTGCCTTGTTGACCTGGTAGGGAATCTCAGTCACCACAATCCGGTTCTTGTTTTTGGGCATGGGTTCCACATGCGCCTTGGCCCGCACCTTGATAACGCCCCGGCCGGTGGTATAGGCCTGGCGAATGCCGTTGATGCCCAGAATCTTGGCTCCCGTAGGGAAGTCCGGTCCTTTGATGGCTTTCATCAGCTGTTCAATGGTGCAGTCCGGATTGTCGATAAGCATGACACAGGCATCCACCACTTCGTTCAGGTTGTGGGGCGGAATGTTGGTGGCCATACCTACGGCAATACCGGCGGAACCGTTGATCAGAAGAGCCGGTACCTTGGCCGGCAGCACGGTGGGTTCCTTCAGGGATTCATCGTAGTTGGGGATGAAATCCACCGTATCCTTTTCAATATCCCGCAGCATTTCTACGGCAATCTTGCCCATACGCACTTCGGTATACCGCATGGCAGCCGCAGGGTCACCATCCACGGAACCGAAGTTCCCGTGGCCGTCCACCATCAGATACCGGGTGGAGAAATCCTGGGCCAGCCGAACAATGGCGTCGTATACGGAGGAGTCACCATGGGGGTGATACTTACCTAAAACATCGCCCACGATACGGGCGGATTTCTTATACGCTTTGGTCGGCAGCATGCCGGCTTCGTTCATGGCATACAGGATGCGCCGGTGAACCGGTTTCAAACCGTCCCGCACATCCGGTAAGGCCCGCTGTACAATAACACTCATAGCATAGTCGATGTACGACTTCTGCATTTCGTCTTCTACGTATACGGGAATTACCTTGCCTGCCGTGATGGTCTGTTTATCATTTTGCTGATCATCCACGTTCTCACGCTTCCTTTCCTGCGCCCTCCCGGGCTTTGCTGCTAATTGTTTACTTTAAGAACAGATCATAAACCTGCTTGCCGATCAGCACGATGGTTACGATCAAGAACAGGGTACGGATATAACCCACACCCTTTTTGATGGCCATTCTGGCACCTAGCCGGGCTCCGGCAATTTCCACCAGACCCATGGGCAGCGCGTACCAGAAATATACCTTGCCCAAGACCAGGAAGGCTACCAGCCCGCCCAGGTTGCTGGCCAGGTTCAGGGTTTTGGCATTGCCTGCTGCGGTAACAAAATTATAGCCAAAATATAAAAAGGCAAAAATCAGGAACGTTCCCGTTCCCGGACCGAAAAAGCCGTCATACATGCCCAGGCACCAGGCCATAAAGGCAATGCCCACCGCCATGGTCCGGCTCATTTCCGTCATTTCGTTGACGCCGTTCCACTCTTTTTTCTTAAAGGTGTACACCGCCACCGCAATCAGGGAAATAACCACGATGTACCGCAGAATCTGGTCCGGTACCAAAGAAACCAGACAAGCGCCTACGGCGCTGCCTATAGCGGATAAGGGCATCATTTTGATAATTTTCCGGTCGATTTTGCCGGAACGCACAAAAGTAAAAAAACTGGTAATGGCGCCGATGCTGGCCGCAAACTTGTTGGAGCCCAGGGCAACGGGCATGGGAAGAGGGGTCGCCATGTAGGCGGGAATGGTAATCAGTCCCCCGCCCCCTACGGCTGCATCCACAAAAGAGCCCACAAACCCGGCCACCAGCAAAAACACCAAATCATGCCACGAAAAAACGATGGTTTCCATTCCCTACTCCTTCCAGGTCAGATATAGTCCGGCCCAGCCCGCCTGACAAGAGGCGGTGAGCACAGCTTCTGTCATTTTGTTGCTTACTGCATAGGGATTTTCCTGGGTTAAAGAGGAATGGTCAAGGGGCCAGCGGACCCCTTCAATACTCACTGTGGTTTCCGCCGTCAGGGGGAGCAGGCTTACAGCCGCGGGCCTGCGCCCAGCGGGAGTAAAGGCTGCGCCCTCACCGGGGCCCAGAAAACACAGGATTTCCTGTTCATCAGCCAAAATCACGGTGCTGCCCCGCTTCTGACAGGACAGCAGGCAATAAAGATTGCCAAACAAATGGTCCGCCCGGCCGCCCCAAACCCCGGTGGCCAGAACCAGACAAGGGACCTTGATATCTTGGAGAATCAAGGACAGGTCCGTATCGTCCTTGTTCACGGGAAAGGTTTTCACCTTGGCGCCGGCCTGGACAAATTTTTCCCAGGCGCCGGGCGCCGCACTGTCCCTATCCCCATACAAAAAGCGGGGCGTCAGGCCGGCTTTGGCGCAGTGGTCCGCGCCCCGGTCCGCCGCATAAAGGGGCAGGTCCCCTGCTGCTTTCCGCAGCCACTGGGGATCCGGCCGCCGGCCGCCGGCCACCACCACAAGGGGAGCGCCAGAGTCCTTGGTCAGTTCCCACTTGCCCTGGGGAAGCAGTATTTGGGTACCCATAGCTGCCTCAGAAGTCCAGGTTGGTAACCTTGCCGGCATTTTCCTCGATGAACTGCCGCCGGGGTTCAACCTTGTCCCCCATAAGCACGGAGAAAATGGAATCGGCATTGGCCGCATCTTCTAGCTGTACCTGGAGCACCGTCCGCTTGCTAGGATCCATAGTGGTTTCCCACAGCTGTTCCGGGTTCATTTCGCCCAAGCCTTTGTAGCGCTGCACGTAGGGGTTGTTGTTTCTGCCCACTTCATCCAGTTTCTGCTGGAGTTCGTCATCGCTGTAGGCGTAGGTGTGCTTTTTCCCGGTACGGATCAGGTACAGGGGCGGCTGGGCAATGAACACATTGCCGTGGATAATCAAGGGTTTCATATACCGGTAGAAGAAGGTCAGGAGCAGGGTTCTGATGTGGGCCCCGTCCACGTCCGCATCGGTCATGATGATGATCTTGCCGTAGCGGATCTTCTCGATATTGAATTCTTCCCCGATGCCGCAGCCAAAGGCCGTAATCATGGCCCGGATTTCCTGGCTGTTGAGCATCTTGTCCATACGGGCTTTTTCTACGTTCAAAATCTTGCCCCGCAGCGGCAGGATGGCCTGGAAATTTCTGTCCCGGCCCTGTTTGGCGCTGCCGCCTGCGGAGTCCCCTTCTACCAGGTAGATTTCGGTTTCTTCCGCATTCTTGCTGGAGCAGTCAGCCAGTTTGCCCGGCAAAGAGCTGACTTCCAAAGCAGACTTTCTGCGGGTCAGGTCCCTGGCTTTTCTGGCAGCAGCCCGTGCCCGGTTGGCCATAACGGCCTTATCGATGATTTTCTTGGCTACGGGAGCATTTTCTTCGAAGTATTCGGTCAGGGCTTCGGACACCATGTTGTCCACAATGCCCCGGACTTCACTGTTGCCCAGTTTGGTCTTGGTCTGGCCTTCGAACTGGGGTTCCCGGACCTTCAAGCTCATGACGCAGGTAAGACCTTCCCGGACATCGTCCCCGGACAGGTTTTCCTCGTTTTCCTTCAAAAGTCCGTTTTTCCGGGCGTAATCGTTGATGCACCGGGTCAGGGCCTGTTTCAGGCCGGCCAGATGGGTGCCGCCCTCTTCCGTATTGATGTTGTTGACAAAAGTATAGATATTTTCCGTGTAGGCGTCCGTATACTGCATGGCCACTTCCACGATGGTATCCTGCCGTTCCCCTTCCACGTAGATGGGGGGTTCGTGCAGGGCTTCCTTGCCCTTGTTGATGAATTCCACAAAAGAAACAATGCCGCCTTCGTAGTGGAAGGTCTCATCGGCGCCGGATCTTTCGTCGGTGAGCTGGATCTTGACGCCCTTGTTCAGGAAAGCCAGTTCCCGAATCCGGTGCTTCAAGGTATCGTAGCTGTACACGGTTTCCGTGAAAATGGTGTCATCGGGCCAGAAGGTTACGCTGGTCCCGGTTTCGTTTTCCGGACAGGTGCCTTTTTCGTACAGGGGACGGGTGGTTTTGCCCTTGGAAAATTCAATGCCGTAGATTTTTCCGTTCTTTTTGACTTCCACCACCATGCGCTTGCTCAGGGCATTTACGCAGGATACGCCAACCCCGTGCAGACCGCCGGAAACCTTATAGCCCCCATCGCCGAACTTGCCGCCGGCGTGGAGCACGGTCATAACCACTTCAATGGCGGGTTTGCCCACCTTATGCATTTCTACCGGAATACCGCGGCCGTTATCGGTAACGGTAATGCTGTTGTCATCATGGATGAACACGTGGATGTGGTCACAGTAGCCAGCCAGCGCTTCGTCGATACTGTTGTCGATGACTTCGTACACCAGGTGGTGCAGCCCTCTGCCGCTGATGCTGCCGATATACATACTGGGACGCTTGCGGACGGCTTCCAGACCCTCCAATACCTGGATCTGCTCAGCGCCGTAATCACCATGGACGGCAATTTCTTCTTCAATCGATTGTTTCTTCTTTGCCATACAAACCTCCCGAATTCTGCTTATCGTCTTTGCAATGTTTTGCTGGAAATACCGGACAGGATAATCTTATCCACGGTAACCACACAGCTGGAGGGAGGAAATTCCTCCGTCAGGTCAATGACCTGGTGGGCCTCAATCTTGGGCTTCAGGAAGAAGCGGTACAGATTGGTCCGTTTGTTCCGGATATCAAAAATCCCAATGATTTCATCATTGCGGACAACGTAGTTATTTCCCACGTGCAGGTACATAAAACCGACTCCTTTTTGCTCTCGACAAAATGCGTTCCACCAGTTCTGGATTCAATTTATCCGGTGTCAGTCCCCGGTCCAGCATTACCGCAAAGGCTTTTTCCAGGTCCGTGGCATCAGGTTTCAGGGCCTCATTCATGGCCCATTCTTCCAGAACGGCTTTAACGTCAGTAAATGTTATTCTATCACAATTTAGCGTTTCTCGGCAATCTTCCCAGCGCAGCCAGGGACTTTTCTCCAGGGCCCGGCGGATTTCCCGCCGTTTTTCAGCCAGTTGTTTCCGGGTACAGGTGGCGCAGATTTCCTCATCCCCAATCAGCGGCACGCCGCACACCGGACAGCGCCGGTTGGGGTCCACCTTGGGAATAAAGGGTCCCTGGTCATCCAGTTTGGGGGCTGCCGGCTCCTCCAGAATGCCATGGTAAAACTTCAGCTCCCGGATGATCCGGTGCCGGCCAGGGCGATACCCGGGCAGGCTCTGGTTGATTTTCCCCAGCAGCTGGCCCTGCATCATCATCAGATTGTGGGACCAGGCCGGGTTATCCGTATGCAGGTACAATACCCCATTTTCCAGCCGGTAGGGCTGGGAATGGTTGGCCGCCGTATGGCCGATGATATCGGCCCAATGGGTCCGCAAATGGTACATGATATATTTCTGCTTGGCATCCTTGCTTTTCAGCACCTTCAACACCAGCAGCTCAGCATCCTTCATGACCGTCCTCCTGCAGGCTGCCGTTTTCCACTGCGTAGGCAGCCCAATCTCCGCTGGCCGGAGCCAAGGCCCGGTCGTTCACCGTCAAAAGGGTCTGGACCGTGCCGCTGATAAAGCCCAGCAGCTTTTCCCGACGGCTGCTGTCCAGTTCACTAAGTACATCATCTAACAGCAGCACTGGATATTCGCTGCGCACGGCCTTGATAAATTCCAGTTCCGACAGCTTCAGCGCCAAAGCGGCGGTCCGCTGCTGGCCCTGGGACCCATAGGTTCTCAGCGCCCGTCCTGCGTGGAGAATTTCCAGGTCGTCCCGGTGAGGCCCCACGCTGGTGTAGCCCCGGACATAGTCCAGCCGGTGCCGAGCCTTCAGCTCCTCCTGGTACAGGGCCTCCCACTGGGACCGGTCTCCCCGCTCCGTCAGCACTGCTTCTCCCTGGCCCCGTTTCTGCACATAGGAAAGGGACAGCGCACCGGTTGTCCCTGTAATTCCGTCATAAACCCGTTGGGCAGCCTGAACAATCCCCCCCAAAGCCTGCAAACGAAAATCCAAAATTCCTGCCGCCAGCTGGGAAAGGGCTACATCCCAAACAGAAAGCTGGGCTTCGTCCAACTTTTCCGCTTCCCGGCACTGCTTCAAAAATTTGTTCCGCTGCTGCAGGACTCGGTTGTACTTGCTCAAAAGGTCGTAGTATACCGGACTGATCTGGGCAATTTCCATATCTAGAAATTTTCGGCGCAGGGACGGATCTCCCTTGACCAACAGCAGGTCATCCGGGGTGAAAAGCACCAGATTCAGTTGGCCGTACTGCTCCTTCGGGGTCACAGGCGTCCCATTTAACAGGTTTTCTTTTTTCAGTTTCCCCCGTTCATGGTACCGTTTCACCAGCAGGGTATTTTCCCCGAACCGGTCACGGTACGTGACTTCTGCTGCCCATTCTTCTGCGCCAAAGCTGGGAAGCTCCTCCTCATGCCGGGTACGGAACGAAAATCCCCGGGCACCGTAATAGATGCCCTCCAGCAGATTGGTTTTTCCCTGGGCATTATTTCCGTAAAATACGGTCACGTCATGATGCAGGGGAAGGTTTACGTGATCATAATTGCGAAAATGGTGCAGGCGCAGACGCTCCACTCTCATTAGAAAATTACCCGTACCGGCGTAACAATGTAGGTATAGCTTTCATCATTTTCCGGAGTGAGCCGGGCCGGAGACAGGGAACTGTTGGTTTCCAGCACCACCCGGTCCGTATCGCATTTTTTAAAGAACTCCAGCAGGTACTTGGAGTTGAAGGCAATATTCAAGGGCAGTTCTTCCCCAATGGTCACGCAGGGAAGTTCTTCCCGGCCCTGCCCCAGATCGCTGACCGTAGAAGACAGCACCAGCCGGTCATTTTCCAAGGACAGGCGCACAATGCTGTATTCATCATGGGAGAATAAGGTCACCCGCTGCACGGCCTTTTCCACTTCCGTCCGTTCCAGGACGGTCCGGTTTTTGAAAGAAGGCGGGATGGGTTTGGTATAATCCGGGAAACGGCCTTCAATCAGGCTGGAAATAATGGTTAAATCCCCTACTTCTACCTGTAACTGACGGTTTTCCAGGGTCAGCACCACATCTCCAGGCAAATCCCCATTTAAATTGGCACTGATTTCCTTCAGTACCCGGGCAGGAATCAGCATGGAGAAATTGCTGTCGTCCCCCTCTTCCAGTTCCACCGTTTTGATGGCCAGCCGGTGGGTGTTAGTTCCTACGGCAGTCAGGGTTTTGCCTTTTTTCTCAAAGAACACACCGGTATACAGGGGTCGCTGTTCATCTGTGGAACAGGCGTATACGGTAGAAGAAATCAGACTGCCAATCATTTCGTCCTTTAAATGCATTACCTGGTCCTGTTTCAGTCCCGGCAGTGCAGGATAATCTTCATAGTCCATCAAAGGAATATGGTATTTCCCATGGGCTTTGCTGGCTTCAATGGTTAACTCTTTTTCATTTTCCTGTTGACTTAAAGTAACTACTTCATCATTGTCAAAACGGGTAAACAGATCACCGATGGCCTTTACAGGAACCAGCAGTTCTCCAGCTTCAAGACCGTTGACCTGCAGGATATCACGCATACAAAAGTTGGTATCCATGGCAATGAGCTGCAGGACATTTTCCTGGAGAATCATATGAATCCCCGAGAAAATGGGGGAATTGGGACTTGATGAAATGGCTTTCTTTACGATATTAATGGCTTTGGCCAATTGGCTGCTTTGGCATGAAAACTGCATGGCAGATCCTCCTTTTTTCTATATCGCTGAAATATATAAAATTCGTAATCATCGTAGTAGGGGGTGTGGGTATGTGGATAAGTGGGGGATATCCAGGTTTTAAGCCATTTTCCGGGTCTAAAAACCTTGTGGATAACCCTGTTCACGTTATCCACATACCCACATCCGGCGCGGCTTTGCGACTTGTCCACACTTTTTTACACAAGTTATGCACAAAGTTATGCACAGCTTGTGGATAACTATTTTATTTTTTCAGTTCCGCAATGAGATCGTTGATTTTCCGGTCCAAAATGGCATCTTCCTGCCGTTCTTTGGCAATTTTTTCACAGGCGTGGATTACCGTGGTGTGATCCCGGCCCCCAAAACTTTCTCCGATCCGGGGCAGGGATAGGTCCGTCATTTCCCGGGCCAGATACATGGCAATCTGTCGGGGATATACTACGTTCCGAGTCCGTTTCTTGGCTTTCAGGTCGTCTACGCGGATTTTATATTCAGACGCTACCATCTGTTGGATGGCTTCTACGGATATAATTTTGGCCGTACTGGTAATATTCAGGTCTTTTAAGGCTTTCCGGGTCAGTTCCAGGTCAATGGGCTGGTGTGTCAGGTCGGCAAAGGCCCGGACCTTGGTGTAGGCGCCTTCCAGTTCACGGATGTTGGTCTGGATGCTGCTGGCAATCATCAAAATTACATCATTGGGGAAATCGATATGGTCGTTTTGGGCCATGTTGCGCAAAATAGCCATCCGGGTTTCCAGGTCAGGATGCTGGATATCTACTGTAAGACCCCATTCAAACCGGCTGGTCAGCCGTTCTTCCAGGGTATCCAGTTCAGAAGGTTTCCGGTCGCTGGAGATGATGATCTGTTTTTCTGCTTTGTACAGGGTTTCGAAGGTATGGAAGAATTCTTCCTGGGTGGATTCCTTTTTCCGCAGAAATTGGATATCGTCGATAAGCAGTACATCGATATTTCTGTATTTATTCCGAAAGGCTTCTGTTTTGTTGCTTTGGATGGCGCCGATCAGTTCATTGGTAAATACTTCACTGGAAGTATAAAGAATTTTCATTTCCGGATGATTCTGGTGAATCCGGTTTCCGATGGCGTTCATCAAGTGGGTCTTGCCCAGTCCGGAATCACTGTAGAGGAAAAAGGGGTTGTAGGCTTTGGCCGGGTTGTTGGCTACGGCCAGGGCTGCTGCATGGGCAATCCGGTTGGAGTTGCCGATGACGAAGTTTTCAAAGACGTATTTGGGAGAAAGGTTGCTTTGAAATTCCTGGGTGGGCTGTTTGGCCGCCGGTTTGGGGAACTGGGCCTTTACAGGAGCAGGGGGGACAGCCTGAGCATCATCCGGGAAGAGATTTCCTTCTTCCTTTTTTTCTTCTACCACCTGGACTTCCAATTTCATGGGTCTGTTGCAGATCATGGAAAGGTCTTCCTGTAAACTTTCCACAAAGTGGTTTTCCAGCCAATCTTTGGTAAAGTTGTTGGGAACGTCGATGGTCAGGGTGGTGTCCGTCAGGGAGGCTGGCTTTACCTGCCGCATCCACCGCTGAAACGAACTTTTTCCTGTGCTATTTTGACTGTTTTCTGCTGCAGCCAGGAGATTTTTCCATACTGGAAGCAGATTTTCATTGTTCATTGCCGATCCATCCTTTTTTTATACTTTGGAAACATCATTATACCATATGAACTGCTTTTCCTGAAAGGACGCCTGTGGAAAAACTTGTGGACATGTGGATAAAGTTGGCTTTTCCACGGGGATAAGCCCCGAATTTTACAGGATTTTAGGGGTTTTTCCACAAGAAAAAAATTAAACACAGAAAGTTATCCACAGGTGTGGATAACTTTGGGGAAAAGTGCATAACTTGGGGCTTCCAGGGCTTGAAACGAACGGATGTTCTGTGGAAAAAAATTGGGGAAAAAAGGGGGTACTCTTTGGCTCTGTTTTTACGGAAAAGACAAAGCTAACAAAATAATAATCCAGTGGCGGAATATGCCAAGGAATTGTATAATAGGGAAAAACATGGGAAAAGGTACCGGAATCCAGGGGGTTCCAGGTCTTGGGAGGCAGGTATGGAATTAAGTGAAATGATATGGAAATTAAACCGGCTGATGGCTTGGAACCGGGAATTGTACCACCAGGCAGCTTTTCATTTGGGACTGACGGACAGTGAAATGATGATTTTTCGAGCCCTTTTGTCGGAGCCGGGGCCTTTGACCCAGGCGGATATTGCCCGTTATTGTTTCCAATCCCGGCAGACCATCAACTCGTCCCTGCTGAAAATGCAGGCTCAGGGGGACCTGGAATTGTTTCAGAAAGGGCAGCAGCGGAAAAAATGGATCCGGCTGACAGAGCAGGGAAGGCGGCGGGCCCAGGCTACCGTGGCCCGGATGAAAGAAGCGGAAGAAGCGGCGGCGGGGAGCTGCACGCCGGAAGAATGGGAAGCCGCCAGAACGGTGCTGAGACGGTACGAAGGATATTTGGAACAAAAGCTTAACGGACTGTGGCAGACTCCTGAGAAAAAATAAAGTTTTGGTTGCGTCTTGGACCCACTATTTTTATAATTAAGGGAGAATACGGCAGCAAACAAGAAATACACTATAAAATATATGTTTAGCAGGAGGAACAACAATGTCTAAATTACGTATTGCCATTACTGCGGATACCTATCCGTATGCTTCAGAAGTAACCAATTTGGTCAAGGCGCCTTTTGCACCCAGGGATCTGGTGGAAGTCATTGCCGAGCTGGGGGCCATTCCCATGGTGCTGGCCGATGTGCCCGGTGCCAAAGGGGAAGATTATGTAGATTTGTTCGATGGGCTGATCATTCCTGGCGGCCCGGATATGGATCCTACCTTTTTCGGGGAAGAACCTTCCTGGAAAGTAGGGCGGGCCAACTACAAACGGGATGTTTTTGAACTGGAACTGTTTAATGCCTTCTACAAGGCCGGCAAGCCTATTTTTGGCATTTGCCGGGGCTGTCAGCTGATCAATATCGCTTTGGGCGGCAATGTGTACCAGGATCTGCCTTCGGAAAATCCTGCCTGTACCATTCGTCATTCCCAAGCTGCGGAAGGCTCCTATCCCACCCATCATGTGGAAATCAAAGAGGGCAGTGCCCTGTACCATATCCTGGGAGACCGGGCTTATGTAAACTCCCGGCATCATCAGGCCGTCAAGGAAGTGGGTAAGGGCCTGGTGGTTACCGCAACGGCGCCGGACGGGGTCATTGAATGTGTGGAAACGCCGGATTGGCAGATTGTGGCCGTCCAATGGCATCCGGAAAATATGTGGCGGGCCGATGCCGGCATGAAGCAGCTGTTTGCTGACTTCCTGGACCGGGCAGCCCAAGACAAATAAAAAGATGGTTAGAAAAGCGGAGCTGCTGCGGCAGCTCCGCTTTTTTTGACATTGGGGTAAATTGTGTCTATAATGAATATCCGATATCGGACATTATGCGGCCCTGCAAACGGCCGCTGCTTTTTTTGGAGGGGAACAAGCATGGATTCAAAAATGGATTTTACCCAGGGCAGCATCTTCTGGAAACTGGTGCATTTTATGGTGCCCATTCTGGGGTCCCTGATTCTGCAAGCGATGTACGGGGCTGTGGACCTTCTGGTGGTGGGCCGGTTTGGTACTACTGCCGGTCTGTCGGGGGTTTCCACCGGCAGCAACGTAATGAACCTGATCACCTTTATTGTGGCCGGGTTTTCCATGGGGGTTACCGTTCTGATCAGCCGGTACATTGGAGAAAAGGACCTTTCCCGGATTGGCAATGTGATGGGCGGGGCTGCTGCTGTGTTTACGGTGTGGGCCGTGGTGCTGATGGTCCTTTTGGTGGGGGGCGCGGATCAGATTGCGGCCCTGATGCAGGCACCGCCGGAAGCTTTTGCGGATACGGTACTGTACATCCGGATCTGCGGCGGGGGTATTTTCTTTATTGTGGCTTATAACGTACTCAGTGCTGTTTTTCGGGGACTGGGGGACAGCCGGTCGCCGCTGATTTTTGTGACCATTGCCTGTCTGGTGAATATCGTGGGGGATCTTGCCCTGGTGGCCGGGCTGGGGCTCAATGCTGCCGGGGCGGCCCTTGCCACGGTGCTGGCCCAGTTCATCAGTGTGCTGGCAGCCCTGTACATCGCCCATCTGAAGCATTGGCCCTACAAATTTAGCTGGAAATCAATCCACTTTAATAGTGAAGTACCTAATTTTTCAAGGATTGGTACGCCCATTGCTTTCCAGGAGCTGCTGACCCAGCTTTCCTTTATGGCCATTGTGGCCTTTATCAACCGGCTGGGACTGGAAGCCTCTTCCGGGTATGGGGTTGCCAACAAGCTGGTAGGGTTCATTATGCTGATTCCCGGAGCCCTGGAGCAGTCCATGTCTTCCTTTGTGGCCCAGAACGTGGGGGCTGGCAAGGAAGACCGGGCCAAACTGGCCATGAAAACGGGGATGGCGCTGGGCGCCGGAATTGGGGTCATTGTGGGTACTTTCGTGTTTTTCCGGGGGGATTTTTTGGCCAGCCTCTTTACGGAAGACCCCCGGGTGATTGCCCGGGCCTTTGAATATCTGAAGGGCTTTATGCCGGAAACGGTGGTAACGGCATTTCTATTCAGTTTCATCGGCTATTACAATGGCCACGAGAAAACGGCTTTTGTCATGTTCCAGGGGATTGCCCAGACCTGTCTGGTCCGGGTGCCGGTTTCCTATTTCATGAGTATCCGTCCCAATCCCAGCCTGACTCAGATTGGCCTGGCTGCGCCTTTGGCTACGGTTTTTGGGATTTTCATCAACCTGTGCTACTTTTGGAAGCATTTTGCCGGGGCCAAGGCGGAAAAGAACAAAAAAACCACGGCTGCTTTGCCCGAAAACTAAAGACTTTGCTGTATAATAAGGACAGCAGGAAGAAAGGAAGTGCTGTCCATGACGTCTCTTTGGGAACTCTTTAGGGTATTTGCCAAAATTGGCGGTGTCACCTTTGGGGGAGGCATGGCCATGCTGCCTATTTTGCAGACGGAAATCGTAGAAAAGCGCCATTGGGCTACGGAAGGCCAGCTGACGGATTATTATGCCGTAGGCCAGTGTACCCCGGGAATTATTGCAGTAAACGTGGCCACCTTTATCGGGACCGAGCGCCGGGGGAATATTGGCGGGATTGTGGCTACCCTGGGGGTAGTATTTCCGTCCCTGGTGATTATTACCTTGATTGCTTCTTTTCTTACCAATTTTTCGGAACTTTTGGTAGTGAAGGATGCTTTTGCGGGAATCCGAATCTGCGTCTGTGTTTTGATTTTTAACGCGGTTTTTAAGCTGGCGGGCTCTGCCCTGGTGGACAAGCTGACCGTGGCCCTGTTTCTCCTGGTCTTTTTCGTCAATTCCCTGACGGATTTATCTCCTGCTACGTTGGTGGTGGCGGCTGGTGTTATTGGACTTGTGGCTAAGAAAATTAAAGGAAAGCTATAAAACTGACTCATAAAAAAGAAAATTGTCGTTTTCTATTTCTTTTCTCTTTACAAATGGCGGCGGGCTTGCTAAAATATTTTGTATCTTATGCGGACATAGTTCATTGGTAGAATGAAAGCTTCCCAAGCTTTAGAGGGGGGTTCGATTCCCCTTGTCCGCTCCAACTTTGGAAGGCATTGCATTGGCAATGCCTTCTTTTTTGTTAGGAAAATAGCTGTGCAGGGGCAATTTTTATGATATAATATCTCTTCAAAGTTGTAAGTTTTTATACATAAATACCTTGAGCAAGACCATGTTGTACAGGAGGAAAAACCGTGGCGGAATACAATTTACTGCAGAAAAAGATTTTGGCGGATGGCATTATCAAAAGCGGGGATGTGCTGAAGGTGGATAGCTTTTTGAACCACCAGATTGACGTACCCTTTATCAGCAAGCTGGGGGAGCAGTTCTATGAGCTGTTCAAGAACCGCCCCATCAACAAAATTCTGACCATTGAAGCTTCGGGCATTGGCATTGCCTGCCTGACGGCTGTCCATTTTCGGGTGCCGGTGGTTTTTGCGAAAAAATCCGCAGGCAGCAACATGGATAAGGATGTCTACGCAACGGAAATCAAATCCTTTACCCATAACAAGGTAAACCACGTGGTTGTTTCCAAAAAATACCTGAACGCCGGGGATCATGTGCTGATTATCGACGACTTTCTGGCCAATGGCTGTGCGGTGGAAGGGCTCATCGACCTGGTGCACCAGGCTGGGGCCGAAGTGGAAGGCGTGGGGATTGCTATTGAAAAAGGCTTCCAAGGCGGCGGCGACGCCCTGCGGAAAAAAGGCTACGATGTAAAGAGCCTGTCCATTATTGAAAAGATGGATGCTGAAAGCGGCAGCATCGTATTTCGCTAAGGAGGAGCCAGAATCATGGCAGAAGAAAAAGGGGCTGCGGCCCAGGAGCTGAAAGATCCTATTTACGATTTTGAGGGAAACATTACGCTGAAAAAAGCGGTTCCTTTTGGTATGCAGCATGTGCTGGCCATGTTCGTTTCGAATATTGCTCCCATCTTGATTGTTACTGGGGTGGTGAAAATGCCGCCGGAGCAGGTAGGGGCCCTGGTACAGGCCGCCATGATCATGGCTGGTATTGGTTCCCTGCTTCAGATGTTCCCGATTGGCCCTTTGGGCAGCCGGCTGCCGGTGATTATGGGAATCAGTTTTACCTTTGTTTCCACTTTTTGCGTCATCGGGGCCAAATATGGCTACGGGGCTATTTTGGGAGCTGCCCTTGTGGGCGGTATTTTGGAAGGGTCCCTGGGGATGATTGCCCGCTGGTGGCGGCGCTTTATTCCGCCCATTGTTTCCGCCAGTGTGGTAACGGCTATCGGTTTTTCCCTTTTGGGCATTGGGGCCAACTCCTTTGGGGGCGGCTTCGGCAATCCCAATTTTGGGGATGCCAAATACCTGATTGTGGGGACCATTACCCTGTTATCCTGCCTGATTTTCAACATTAAGGCCAAATCCTTTATGAAGCAGCTGTCCGTACTGTTTGGCCTGGTGGTGGGCTACATTGCAGCTTACTTCTACGGCATGGTGGACCTGTCCCGAATTGCTACGGCCGGTCTGTTTTCCCTGCCCCATCCCATGCCCTACGCCCTGGAGTTCCACCCGGATGCCATTTTCTCTGTTTTCCTGATTTTCCTGGTTTCCGCCACGGAAACCCTGGGGGATACTTCCGCCCTGACGGTTATGGGCTTTGGCCGGAATGCTACGGATAAGGAAATTGAAGGGTCCATCGGCGTAGATGGCTATATCAGCAGCTTGTCCGCCCTGTTTGGCTGCCTGCCCATTACGTCCTTTAGCCAGAACGTAGGGCTGATCGCCATGACCCACGTGGTGAACCGGAAAGCTGTGGCCAGCGGTGCTGCCATCATGATTTTGGCCGGCCTGTTCCCGGCTTTGGGGGTTATCCTGGCTTCCCTGCCGGAAGCGGTGCTGGGGGGCTGCACCCTGATGATGTTCGGCTCCATTGTGGTCAGCGGCGTACGGATGCTGGGAGACTGCGGCTATAACCAGCGGAATATGATTATTGCGGCCCTGTCCCTGTCCATCGGCTTGGGCTTTACCCAAAACCCGGCCATCTTCCGGGTGTTCCCGGATCTGTTCAAGAGCGTGTTTGCGGAAAACTGCGTGGCTGTGGTTTTCGTAGTGGCCGCGCTGCTGAACTTCATCCTGCCGGATGATATGGAAATTCGCTAATTGCAGCTCAACGAAAAAAATGGTGGTGAGGAGTTCCTCGCCACCATTTTTTTGCAGTTTATTTGGTCTTTTGGTATTCAGCCAGCCGTTCCTTGAAGGTTTTCTTCTGGGTTGTGGTGCTGGTAGTTTTCTTTTTTTCTTCTGCCGCTTTCTTTTCCGCTTCTTTCTTGATTTCCGCGGCTGGCTTCTGGGCAGCATTCAGGTTGGCAGCCCAGGCTGCACCGTCATCTCCGTATTCCAGGCCCATAATCCGGCGGCCGCCAAAGTACAGGGCATTGTAATCCGCATAGGCGGTCAGGGTGGAGTTGGGTTCATCGTGGTAAACCCGGGCCAGGTTGCCGGCTACCAGATAGCCCCGTTCCAGGGCGCTCATGCTGCCGCCGGGCTTTACGGTGCCGATGGCCTTTTTGTTGACGCTGATGACCCCGGTCTTGCTGTCCACGTTGACTTTATTGCCGCTGTATTCATACATCCGTTCCGTATATTTGTCCCGTCGGGAAATATTCCCCGGGTGGTCGGAAGGATTGAAGACGGACCCCAGGAAGGTTTCTTTGCTGGTGCCCATTTTTTCGATAACCCGCTGCCACAGGGCACTGCCGCCGCCAGGGTTGTAGCCGGCTTCTACGGCGTAGGTAAAGCCCACTTCGTCGGCTTTCTTTTCCATAGGCATGGTCACCAGTTTGGCACTGCCCAGGTTAGCCAGCACCTGGGTGCCTACGGCCTGGAGCATATTGCTCTGGCTGCCGGCCACGGCGGCCAGCAGGCTGATGGGGAAGGTATTCTTGACGCCGTTGGCCGGGTCGTTGCGCTGGCCGTGGGTCAGTTCGTGCCCCAAGACGAAGGCCACTTCATCTTCGTTGTAGTTCAGGGTGGTAAACAGCCCGATATTGACGGACACATTGTGGCCCAGGGTGCAGTAGGCGTTAAAATTCTTGTTGTTGTTTACAAAATAGTGGTAGGGCTTTTTGGCCAGGGTGGGATCTTCTTTGGCGATGACGGCGGTAAGCCGGGTCATCACATCGTCCAGCATGGCGTTGGCTTCCGGGTCTTCGTTGACCCCTTCTTTTTCCTTTACGGCGGACATATACTTGTCACGGCCTTCTCCGTCCAGGTAGTTTACCTGTTTGTTCAGGGCAGCATATTGGGCGGAAACCCCAATCACTGCTCCAATGGCGTTGCCGATGCTGAAGGCTTCCGCCGGGGGAGCTGGGGGCAGGGTATATAGGGCCGAAGCCAGCAGGGTGCTGGACAGGGCAAGGGATAATTTTTTCGTCAGATTCTTTTTACGGGTAACCATAGGAACCTCCTTTACCTGATGCGGGCTAAGCCCGCTGCAGAAACTACAGGAATACCTTACTGGGTCTGGAGCCTGGGTCAAGGACCTGGGGCTCTGCCTGTCAAATGCCAGGGACAGCAGCCGAAAATTTCAGTTAATTTCCCGACTGGAGCGCCCTGCCGGGAAGCCTTTCCCGGAGCATGGCCAGGTGTTATCTTCATGATAATACAAAATCCCAAAATATGCTATAATTTATAGTGCTTAGTTGTATAATTTATTAACTGATTGAGGAGTCCTTATTACATGAAAAAGATATTGTTTCTGACCACCGGCGGTACCATTTCCTGTGAGGTGACCGATGACGGGCTGGAGCCCAAATTAAAGGGTGCCGATCTATTGAAGGCCGTACCAGAACTGCGTACCCTGGGGGATATTACGGTAAAAGACCTGACCCTGTTAGACAGCAGCAATCTGGAGCCCTCCAACTGGAGTGCCTGGGCCCGGCTTATTGGGGACAACTACAGTGATTACGATGCTTTTGTCATGACCCACGGTACGGATACCATGGCCTATACGGCCAGTGCCCTGAGCTGGATGCTGATCCACCTGGGCAAGCCGGTGGTGCTTACCGGTTCCCAGATTCCCCTGAGCCTGACCAACAGCGATGCCCGCAGCAACCTGGAACTGGCCTTTTCGGTGGCCGCCAGCGGCCTGCCCGGGGTATTCATTGCCTTTGGCAACAAGGTAATCAAAGGGGAATGTGCCAAGAAAATCTTTACCCGGAATTTGAACGCTTTTGAAAGTGTCAATGAAGCGCCGGTACTGTATTTTGGCAAGGAAGGGGTCAAAAAGAACCTGCCCAGCCGGGAAAACTACGGCGGCTTCCGGGTGGAAGAAAAAGTGGAGCCCAAGGTAATGGCCATTACGGTTACCCCGGGCCTGGAGCCGGAAATCATCGATTATGCGGTAATGCGGGGCTACAAGGGCCTGGTGCTGGAATGCTACGGGGCCGGGGGTGTGGATACCAAACACCATAACCTGCTGCCGGCCATCCGCCGGGCGGTAAAACAGGGCGTGAAAATTGTCTGCGTCAGCCAGTGCCTGTTTGACGGGGTGGACCTGTCCCTGTATCCCATGGGGATTTTGGCCGCCCAGGCAGGGGTCAAATCCGGCGGTCCCATGACCCTGGAAGCAGCCGTGACCAAACTCATGTGGTCCCTGGCCAACCAGCCGGAAGAAGAGGAATAAGGCGCAAGGCTCCGGAAACAATCAGACGGGAAATAGGGAGGAATGCATATGGCAATGGATTATAAACAATTGGCGGCACAGTTTCTGGCTGCCTGGCAGCGGGAACGGAACCAGAAGATCAAGATCTGCCTGTTTGGGCAGCCCGGAGCCGGCAAAAGCTCCCTGATCAACGAACTGGCTGGCCAGAGAATTGCTGCTGTCAGCCAGGCTACCGATACTACCCGGACGGCGCAGGTGGTGGAATGCCAGGACGTGATTTATGTGGATCTGCCCGGCTATGATACCAGCCTGTTTCCGGAAAATGCCTATTTCAGCACCTTCAATCCCCTGCAATATGATTTGTTTCTCTGTGTCTTTGCTGGAAAGCTGAATCAGGCGGATGTGAATTTCTTTGGGAAGGTGGCCCGAACGGGCCGCACCTGCCTGTTTGTCCGGAACAAATGCGACGGTCTCTATGATCCCAAAGCCAGCCGGGAAGAGCTGGAACGGCGGATTACGGAAGATGTCCGCTCCCTGGTAGGGCCCCGGGAAAGGGTGGTCTTTACCAGCTGCCGGCGCAACAAGGGAGCTGCAGAACGGGGGATTCCCCGGCTGGAAGAAGCCATTGCAGAAATGCTGCCACTGGCCCAAAAGGAACGGTTCTGCCGCCATGCCAAGGCCTACACCCATGTGGCCCTGGATGTGAAAAAACGCATTGCCCAGGAGTCCATCCGAAAATTTATGGTGCTGGCGGCGGGCAATGGCCTGAACCCGGTAATCGGCATGGATGCGGCTATCGACAGCCAGATTCTGAAAGCCATGTACAAGACCATTCGGGATACCTTCAGCGTCAGCGAAAAGGAAGTACTGCCGGAAGGGCCCCAATCCCAGATCGTCAAGAAACTGGCGGAAGGGGTTACCGGCGAGCGGGTAACCAAGGGGCTGACCTATCTTTTGCGGAAAAAGGCTACCGGCAAGGCGGCCAAACTGATTCCTGTGGCCGGGGGTGCAGCTGTGATGGGCTTTAACGCCGGCAGTATGTACTACCTGGGCCAAAACTATATCGAACGGTGTTACGGCTATGCCCAGCAGCGGCTGGAAGCCGAAATCCAGATGGGGGACGCATGACCAAGGACGCAGAACGGATTCAAGAAAAAATTCAAAAACTGGACCGGGAAAATGTGACCATTGTGCTGTTTGGCCAGCCGGGAGCGGGGAAATCCAGCCTGATCAACGCCATTTGCGGCTACGAGGCGGCCCCGGTGGGGGTGGAAACGGATACTACCCGGGAGCCTCTTTTTGTGGAGCACGGGGATGTGACCTTTATCGACCTGCCGGGCTACGGTACGCCGGCTTTTCCCTGGCAGCATTTTTTGGAAGAGTTTCAGCCCTTCCAGTATGACCTGTTTTTGTGCGTGTTTTCGGACAAGCTCCACCAAAAGGATACGGAATTTTTCCGGCTGCTGGAGCAGCACAAGAAGCCCTGCATTTTTGTCCGGAATAAGGAAGACCTGATTTATGAGGATGGACGGACCCTGAAGGAAAGCGAAGCAACCATCCGGCAGGATACCGCCGCCCAGCTGGGACGGCAGGATTTTGACCTGGTTTTTGTTTCTTCCCGGTGGGATGATCCCCAGGGCCTGGAAGAACTGAACCGGCAAATTATCCGGAAAATGCCGGCAGCTCGGAGAGAAAAATACATTTTAGCAGCCGAGGCTAGAACTAAGGAGGCACTGGATGCCAAAAAGCAGGCGGCGGAATCCTATGTGCGCCGGAGCTGCACCTATGCGGCCTATAATGGCCTGAATCCCATTATTGGGGTGGATACGGCGGTGGACCTGGTGATTTTGTACCAGCTCTACGGCTGCCTAAGGGAAGCCTTTGGCATTACCCCGGAAATGGTCCATGCCAGCCGGCGTCTGTCCAAGCGGCACAAGGCCCTGATTCTGGGAGGTATGAGCAAGGAAGGCATCAAGATGATCATGAAGCTTTTGGGCAAGCGGTTTGCGGCCCGGAGTTTCCTGAAAGCGGTTCCGGTGGTGGGCCAGGCCGCTTCTGCCCTTTTGGGGTACCAGCTGGTGCGCCAATCTGGACTGGAATACATCGAGGCCTGCTACGAATTGGCCCAGGAGCGGCTTTTGGAGGAGCTCCACGCCAAAAGAAAATAGCAGTGGGGAGAAACCTATCTCCCTGCTGCCCTATTGCCTAAAAGGAGTGAAGACCATGGAACTAACGGCTTCTTACGAAAAAATGCTGGAAAAGCTGAATGCAGAAATCTGGGATTTTGCCGAATTGAAATTCAACGAGGTGAAATCAGCAGCTGCCATGACGGAACTGTTGGAAAAGGAAGGCTTCCGGGTAACCCGGGGACTGGCCCATATGCCCACAGCCTATATGGCAGAATATGGCAGCGGCAAACCGGTGATTGCCATTTTGGCAGAATACGATGCCCTGTCCGGGCTTTCCCAGCAGGCGGGGGTCACCACAGAATGTGCCAGGGAAGGCACCAACAATGGCCATGGCTGCGGGCACTGCCTTTTGGGCA
Organism: Acidaminococcus sp. AM05-11; assembly: GCF_003472805.1. NCBI lineage: Bacteria > Bacillati > Bacillota > Negativicutes > Acidaminococcales > Acidaminococcaceae > Acidaminococcus > Acidaminococcus sp. AM05-11. Next base: position 22,875 of record NZ_QRMX01000001.1, read on the forward strand.
CGGCGGCAGTAGGGGCCGGCCTTTTGCTGCGGGACTATCTGAAGGACAAGCCGGGAAAGGGGACGGTCCGGGTTTACGGCTGCCCTGCCGAAGAAGGGGGCAGCGGCAAAACCTATATGGCCCGGGAAGGGGTCTTTGACGACGTGGATGCGGCTCTCACCTGGCATCCGGGTACCCAAAATGAAATCATGACCGGGTCCAACCAGGCCAACATCCAGGCGGCTTTTACCTTTAAAGGACGGGCTGCCCACGCGGCTGGGGCTCCTCAAAACGGGCGCAGCGCCCTGGATGCTGTGGAACTTATGGACGTGGGGGTCAACTATATGCGGGAGCATATGGCGGATTATGACCGGGTCCACTACGCCATTTTGGATACCGGAGGGGTTTCTCCCAACGTGGTACAAGCCCATGCCCAGGTGCTGTACCTGATCCGCTCCAAAACCAATGAAGAAACCAAACGGCTGTATGACCGGGTAGTCAATATTGCCAAAGGGGCGGCTCTCATGACAGAAACGGAGCTGTCCGTGCGGTTTGACAAGGCTGTTTCCAACCTGGTGCCCAACACGGTGCTGGGAAAGGTCCTCTACGACGCCCTGGTGGCCGTAGGAGCCCCCAAACGGACGGAGGAGGAGAAAGCCTACCTGCGTTCGTTCCAAGCGCCTCTGGGGCAGGAACGGGTGCTGAAGGACCCGGGGATGGCACCCTACCCCGATGCCGAACACCGGGAAGCGCTGATTGCAGAAGATCCCTACGGGGAATTCATTATTCCCTACGTACCCACCAGCGCTACCCAGATGGGTTCTTCGGATACTGGGGACGTCAGTTATGTAACGCCCCTGGCCCAATTCATTACCGCCTGCTTTGCCATTGGCACCAGTGCCCACTCCTGGCAGTGGGTGGCCCAGGATAAGGGCAGCGTGGCCTTAAAGGGCTGCTTCTATGCGGCCAAGGTGCTGGCCCAGGGGGCGGAAACCCTGTTTACCCAGCCCCAGGTTTTGGCCGATGCCCAGGCGGAACTGAAAAAGCGCATGAAAGGGAAAAAATACGTATGCCCCATTCCGGGAGATGTGTGGCCCCGGGGCTACCAGGTGAAATAGGAGGCGGATTCATGTTTCGACCCATGCGGCGTTTTAAACAGCAGTTATCCCAAGAGGAGTGCCTGGCGGTGCTTCAAGGAGAAAAACGGGGGACCCTGGCTCTCTCCGGAGATGACGGCTATCCCTACGCGGTCCCCATCAACTATTATTACGACCCGGAAAGCGGCCACCTGTTTTTCCATGGGGCCAAGGAAGGGCACAAGCTGGATGCCCTTGCCCGCAGTGACAAGGTTTCCTTTGCGGTCCACGACCAGGGCGTGATTGAGGAAGGGGATTGGGCCTATACCCTGCATTCCGTCATTGTGTTCGGGCGGATGCACGTGGTAGAAGACCCGGAGCGCTTTGCCCAATATCTGTACAAGATTGGGGTCAAGTATTATCCCAATGCCCAGATGGTTACGGACCTGATTGGCCGGGCTGGCAGCCGGGTTACCATGCTGGAACTGGTGCCGGAGCATATGACCGGCAAACTGGTCCACGAAAAATAGGAGGCACGCAGCTGCGTACCTCCTAAGGAGAAAACTCTTATAGCTTAAAGTCGATGATGGCGCTGACCCCAACGCCTTCTACCCGGTTGATGTTGTCAATGGCGGTGGCGTCAATGGGAATCAGGGCCTTGATCCGGGAAATTCCCGCCAGGGAGCCTTCTAATTGGCCAACGGCCTTGACCCGGCTTACCTGGGCTTGGGGACCTACGACCTGGACGGCGCCTACGTAGCCGCCGTTGCCCAGGCTGATGATGGGCACCACTTTGGTGGCGTAGGTGGTATCCAGACCCTTTTGGAGGGTTAACTTGTTGATAAAGGTGTTGATTTCTTCACCGAAGCGGCTTACCAGGTAACTGATGCCGCCCAGCTTTAGTACGGAGCCCAGGTCAAAGGCCTGGGCAGGAAGGGAACGGGTTCCGGCGCCCAGCATAAAGGAAAGGGCAAGGGCTGCCACCCAGCGTTTTTTCATAGGAATACCTCCTTGTGATGGCTATTTCCCCCCATGGTACCATAGAGAAGGAAAATTTTTGTGACGTGCTCGGGGAAAATGACCGGAAAAACGAAAAAATGGGCGAAAACCCGTAAAAGTTGTGACATAATTCCAACTAGAATATTGACAGCCATAGGGTAACAGCTTATAATGATATGAGCTGTCAAACGATTTACTCATTATAGATCTTGGCAATACCTTGAAGGCAAGGGAGGGTTAGCATAATGAAGAGAACTTTTCAGCCGAACAATACTCGGAGAAAGAGAACTCACGGCTTCAGAGAAAGAATGAAGACTTTGGGTGGTAAACAAGTCTTAAAAAGAAGACGCGCAAAAGGCAGAAAGAGATTATCTGCATAACGTATAAGATGGGCCGCCTTTCGCGGCCTATTTTACTAATGAGGCAGGTGGCAGAAGCTTGGAACAGAAAGTTCCTGAAAGAAAGACGTTTACCCAGGCCAACCGGGTAAAATCCCATGAACGTTTTCAGGAGGTTTATGGAAAAGGCCGTTCGTATGTGGACAGTTACGGCGTTTTCTATGTACTGCCTTCAGATAACGGACAATGTCAATTGGGTACGGCAGTGGGCAAGCGGCTGGGACATGCGGTCCTGCGCAACCGTGTCAAACGGATGATGCGGGAAGTGTTCCGTCAGGAACAGGGCAAGCTCAAGCGGAAAGCCGCCATTGTGTGGGTTGCCCGACGCAGACTGGCCCACGCACCCTATGAAGTTTACAAAGATGTTTTTTATCGTCTGGCCAAGAAAGCTGGACTGTTATAACCCCGGAGAGACCTATGAAAACAATCGCAATCGCCCTGATTCGCTTTTATCAGGTGTGCATTTCGCCCTTATTTCCTCCCCGCTGCAGGTTTTATCCAACCTGTTCCCAGTATGCCCTGGAAGCGGTGGAAAAATATGGTTTTCTAAAAGGATCCTATCTGGCCGCGAAGAGAATACTGAAATGTCATCCCTTCCATGAGGGTGGGTATGATCCTGTACCATAAACAGCAGGAAGAAGAGGAGAGATACTTTGCAGATTTTAAGTTCATTTGTACAACAAGTCGTAGGCTACATTTACGAACTGACTCGTTTCATTGGTGAGCCCAGCTACGGTCTGGCCATCATCATCATGACAATTTTGATCAAATTGCTGTTGTCCCCGCTGACGGCGAAGCAGATTGCTTCTACCAAGGCCATGAGCCGGATCCAGCCCAAAATGAAGGAGCTGCAGGCCCGCTACAAGGACGACAAGGTCACCTTGAACCAAAAGCTTTCCGAGCTTTATAAAAAAGAGGGTGTCAACCCTCTGGCAGGCTGTCTGCCGCTGATTGTGCAGATGCCCATTATGATCGGTATCTTCTACGGCATCCGGGATTTCCAGTATGCCGGCCCCAGCAGCTTTTTGTGGATGAGCAGCATTGCTGATCCGGATCCCCTGTACATCCTGCCGATTTTGTCTGCACTGACAACCTTCATCCAATCCAAACAAACCATGCCGCCTTCTGATAATCCTCAAGGCAAAATCATGCTGTACTTCATGCCGCTGTTCATTGGCTATATCAGCTTGAAGTTCCCTGCAGGGCTGGTTCTGTACTGGGTAGTGATGAACATCATGCAGATCGGCCAGCAGTTCCTGCTGGACAGAAAGAAATAAATACAGTCTGAAGCACGGCTGTAAGGAGGCAGGAAAATGAACGTGGTGGAAAAAACGGGGAAAACCGTTGAAGACGCAGTAAAAGCGGCACTGGGTGCCTTGGGCAAAGCCCGGGAACAAGTGAACGTAGAGGTTTTGGAAGAACCCAAAAGCGCAATTTTGGGCTTTATCGGCGGCCGGGATGCTAAGGTCCGGGTTACCGTAAAAGAAGTGAAAAAGGCAGCAGAAGCTGCTGCGGCTCCTGTTATGGCAGAAGCAGCCAAGAAATTGGCCGATGCTGCTGCCCAGCTCCAGGCAGACGCTGAAGCGGAAGAAAAAACCGAAGCACCGGAAACGGCGAAAAAAGCGGCCCCGGCAGAAACGGATGCGGACAAGGAAGCAGAACGGCAGGCAGTGGCTGCCACCGGCAAGGAATTCCTGGAAAACATCTTTACTGCTATGGGGATGCATCTGATGATTGAGAAGTTTGTCAACCGGAAGGAAGATGAAATTCTTTTGAAAATCCATGGAGAAGGGATTGGCGTCCTCATCGGCAAGCATGGCCAAACGCTGGATGCACTCCAGTACCTGACCAATTTGGCCGGCAACAAGGGCCATAAATCCTGGAACCGGATTATCCTGGATGCGGAAAATTACCGGGAACGCCGGCGTCAGACGTTGGAACGCTTGGCCAAGAACCTGGCAGACCGGGTAAAACGGACCCATAAAAAAGCCATGTTGGAACCCATGAATCCTTATGAACGGAAGATCGTACACGTGAGCCTGCAGGACGATCCGGCGATTACCACCTACAGTGAAGGGGAAGAGCCCTTCCGCAAAGTGGTTATCGATGTGAAATAAATAACAACGACTTAGCTCCGGACACTATGTTCGGAGCTCTTTTTTTGGAGGAACTATGGACGATACAATCAGCGCAATTGCCACGGCCCTGGGCGTGGGCTCCATTGGAGTCATTCGCCTGAGCGGGCCGGAAAGTCTAGCCATTGCCAATACCTTGTTCCAGGGCAGGAAGGCCTTGGGGCCGGCTGCTGCCCGGCAGCTTTTGTATGGACATATAAAGGACCGGGAAGGCCAGGAAGTGGATGAGGTGCTGGCGGTGTATATGCCGGGCCCCCACTCCTATACGGGAGAAGACGTTTGTGAAATCCAGTGCCACGGAGGGCGGCAGGCCTTGCAGGAAATTCTGGCCCTGACCTATCAGGCAGGGGCCAGGCCGGCGGAGCCTGGGGAATTTACCAAACGGGCGTTTTTAAACGGCCGGCTGGATTTGGCAGAAGCCGAATCCGTCATGGATATCATCAACGCCAAAAGCCGCCGGGCACTTCTGGCGGCCAACCGGGGCCACGAGGGCGGCCTTTCCAAAAAGGTCAAGGCCATCCGGGAAGAGCTTCGGGGGCTCATTGCCCAACTGGAAGCCGTGATTGATTATCCGGAGGAGGACATTGAAGATGTAACCTACGAAAAGGCCCAGGAAGTCTTGGCCAAAGGCCGGGCTGCTGTGGACCAGCTGCTGCAAAAGGGCAGCGCTGGACGGATTCTCCGGGAAGGGCTGCGTACGGCTATTGTGGGGCGGCCCAATGTGGGCAAGTCCAGCCTGCTCAACCAGCTGCTGCAGACGGACCGGGCCATCGTGTCCAGTATCCCGGGCACTACCCGGGACATCATTGAGGAGCAGATGACCATTGCCGGGATTCCCCTGGTGCTCACCGATACGGCAGGCCTTCGGGATACGGAAGACTACGTGGAGAAAATTGGCGTGGAACGGTCCCGGGCTGTTTTGGAGGACGCCCAGCTGGCGCTGGTGGTGCTGGATGGCTCCCAAAAACTGACAGAAGAGGATGAATCCCTTCTGGAGAGCCTAAATGGACGCCAGAAGCTGATTTTGGTGAACAAGGCAGATTTACCCATGGAAGTGGATTTAAACGCCTTAAAACGCAAATATGGAGACGAAAATGTGCTGGTCCTTTCCGTAAAAACCGGAGAGGGCATGGAAGCGGTGGCCCAATGGCTGCAGCATTTTGTCTACGGGGAAGGTTCCGACAGCGAACTGGGCAGTGTAACCCAAAACGCTCGGCAGGAAAATCTGCTGCGCAAAGCCCTGCAAAGTTTGGAGGATGCCCTGCAGGGGGCCCAAAACCATTATCCCTATGATTGTCTCACCATCGATTTGACCCAGGCCCTCCATGACCTGGGAGAAATCACCGGGGAAGACGTACCCGATGAAATCATCAATGAAATCTTTGCCCGATTCTGCGTTGGCAAATAAGGCAAAGCCAGGAGGAAAAGAAATATGATCGTTGTGGATCATTATGATGTTGTTGTAATAGGTGCCGGCCACGCCGGCTGCGAAGCTGCTTTGGCAGCCGCCCGGCTGGGCCAGAAGACCCTGCTGGCTACCTTGTCCATGGATAATATAGCCCTGATGCCCTGCAATCCGTCCGTAGGGGGTCCGGCCAAAGGCCATCTGGTCCGGGAACTGGATGCCCTGGGGGGCCAGATGGGCCTTACGGCAGATGAAGCCTGCATCCAGATGCGGATGCTGAATACCGGCAAGGGCTATGCGGTACAGGCCCTTCGGGCCCAGGCTGATAAGCCCCTGTACCACACCCTGATGAAGGAAGTGGTGGAGAACCAGGAAAACCTGGACGTAAAGCAGTTAATGATTGACAAGCTGCTGGTAAAGAACGGTGCTGTCCAAGGGGTGGAAGCGGAAACGGGAGAAGTATTTGAGGCAGACTGCGTCATTTTGGCTACAGGTACCTATTTAAGAGGCCGGATCCTTTACGGGGAAGTGGCTTATATGGCCGGCCCCAATGGCCAGCGTTCTGCTATGAAGCTGACGGATTCCCTGCGGGAAGCCGGTTTGCAGCTGATGCGGTTCAAAACCGGCACGCCTGCCCGGGTGGATGCCCGGAGCCTGGATTACAGTAAGATGGAACCCCAGTATGGGGATGAACGGGTGCGGAATTTCTCCTTTATGAGCCAGATTGCCACCCGGTTCCAGGTCCCCTGCTATCTGACCTACACCAATCCCCATACCCACCAGATTATTCGGGATAATTTGGACCGCAGCTGTATGTTCAACGGTACCATTGAAGGGGTGGGGCCCCGGTACTGCCCCAGCATCGAGTCCAAGATTGTCCGGTTTGCAGATAAGGATCGGCACCAGTTGTTTCTGGAGCCGGAAGGCCTGCATACCAATGAGGTTTACGTCCAGGGCATGAGTTCTTCCCTGCCGGCAGAAATCCAGGTACAGTTCATGCAGACCATTCCCGGCCTGGAACACTGCAAGATGATGCGGGCCGGCTATGCCATTGAGTACGATTGCTTGGATCCCCTGCAGCTGAAGGCCAATTTGGAACACAAGGAAATCAGCGGGCTGTTCAGTGCAGGCCAGGCCAACGGTACCAGCGGCTACGAGGAAGCGGCTGCCCAGGGCCTGATGGCCGGAATCAACGCAGCTCTCAAGCTGCAAGGCCGGAAACCGCTGATTCTCAAACGGTCCGATGCATATATTGGGGTGCTCATTGATGATCTGGTAACCAAGGGCACTACGGAACCTTACCGGATGATGACCAGCCGGGCAGAATACCGGCTGCTGCTGCGCCAGGATAACGCAGATCTGCGGCTGACCCAAATGGGCCGGGATGTGGGGCTGGTGGATGATGCCCGGTATGCGGCCTTTACCCGGAAGCGGGACCTGATTGAACGGACCTTGTTCCAGTTGGGCAAAGTGAACCTGGCCCCCAGTGAGGAAAATCAGGAGAAGATTACCGCCATGGGCTCCGTGCCTCTGCGGTCTTCCATCAACCTGCTGGACCTGCTGCGCCGGCCGGAAATTACCTATGAAAAGCTGGCCAAGGCGTTTGACCTGGAACAGCTTCCCCTTGAAGCAGCGGAACAGGTGGATGTCCAGGTGAAATACGAAGGGTATATCCAAAAGCAGAAGCAGGAAGTGGAACGGGCCCTGAAGCTGGAAAACAAACTGCTGCCGGAAGAAATTGATTATACCCAGCTCCACGAGCTGTCCTCGGAAGCCATGGAAAAACTGGCCAAACAGCGGCCGGTCTCCATTGGCCAGGCCAGCCGGATTTCCGGCGTATCCCCGGCAGACATCAGCGTGCTGATGGTCTACCTGGAAACCATGAGAAGACAAGGAGAAAAAGCATGAGTTTTCGCGAAACCTTGGAACAGGCTGCTGCCCAGGCGGGTTTTCCGTTAACGGGGGAGCAGCTGGACCGCTTCCAGCAGTATACGGACCTGCTGCTGGAAACCAATAAGAGCCTGAACCTGACAGCCATTACCGATCCTGAGGAAGTGGCTTTGAAGCATATGGTAGATTCCCTATTGGTCTATAACCCCAAGACCTTTCACAACCATACCATTGCTGATGTGGGAACGGGCGCCGGTTTTCCTGGCATACCGTTAAAAATCTATGACCTCAGCATGCGGGTAACCCTGATTGACTCCCTGCAAAAGCGGCTGAACTTTTTGAAACAGGTGGTGCAGGAGTTGGGCTTGGGACAGGTGCGCTGCCTCCACGCCAGAGCCGAGAATGCAGGCCAGGACCCTGCCCTGCGGGAAAAGTTCGATGTGGTAACGGCTCGGGCGGTGGCAGCCCTTCCGGTACTGGCTGAGTACTGTCTGCCGCTGGTACGGGTAGGAGGAACCTTTTACGCCATGAAGGGCCGTCATTTCCAGGAGGAAACGGACGAGGCACACCATGCAGTAGAGGTGCTGGGCGGTAAAATCAAGGAAGTACGGCCGGTAACCCTGCCGGGGCTGGATGACCAAAGGGCCATTATTACTATCGAGAAGGTGCGGCATACGCCGGCTCAGTATCCTCGGAAAGCTGGAACTGCCAGCAAGAAGCCCTTATAAAAGAATACCTTTCCTTAAAAGGCAATGTTTCACGTGAAACATTGCTCTCCTGTATTCCCGCTTGCAGTACTGCAAGGGGATAATCCAGCAATTAGCCTGATTTATGGCTTTGGCGACTGCTGACTTGGCGGTGCAGGACCCTCAGAAAAAAATGTTGAGCTGTCCCTGAAGGAAAAGCCTCTTCTTAGGATTAGACCAGGTGTAAGAAATGACTGCTTGCGGAAATGCAGGGGTAGACGCTTCGTTTCACAGACTCCAGGGCAATGTTTCACGTGAAACATTGCCCTGGAATAGTATTAATAAGTTGACTTAGCTATGGAAAAGCTCCTAGCCTCGCTTCCCTGGAAACGAAAAAATGGTAATGGCCAGAGCTAAGAAATCCGCAATGCTCCAAAAAGAAATGAAAGACCGCTCCAAAGGGAGAAAATATAAAAGAGTATCAGTGAGAGGGTTGTTACAGGAAACACTGACAGCAAAATAGTGAATGCTTCACGTGAAACATTCACTATTTTGCTTTTTATGTAGGAAAAAAGCCTGGGTTTTCTCCATTTTGACACAAGCTGTGATACAATAATAGCCAGTGCATCAAAAATGAAAGCGAAGGAGTGACACTCATGTCCCAAATACTTGCTGTGGCCAACCAAAAGGGCGGTGTAGGAAAGACGACTACCAGCATCAATTTGGCAGCCTGCCTGGCGGAAAGCCGCAAGAAGACCCTTCTGGTGGACCTGGATTCCCAGGGAAATGCTACCAGCGGCCTGGGCATCGATAAAAGCAGCCTGACCCAATGCATGTACGATGTATTGGTGAATAATGTGGATATGGCTAGCCTAATTCAGCCTACAGCCTGGAAAAACCTTTGGGTTGCACCGGCAACCATGAACCTGGCCGGAGCGGAAATTGACTTGATTGACAAGAAAAATCCGGCCAATGCCCTGAAAAAACATTTGAATAAAATCCGGGATAACTATGATTATGTGATTATTGACTGCCCTCCGGCCTTGAGCCTGTTGACAGTCAACGCACTGACGGCTGCAGATGCGGTGTTGATTCCCATCCAATGCGAATTCTACGCCTTGGAAGGGGTTACCCAACTGATGCAGACGGTGGAACGGATTCGGCAGACCAGCAATCCGGAACTGAAAATCAATGGCATTGTGATGACCATGACGGATACCCGGACCCATTTGTCCAATGATGTAGTGGAACAGGTGAAAAGTCATTTCCCGGACCTGATCTACAAGACGATGATTCCCCGGTCCGTACGGTTGGGCGAAGCCCCCAGCTATGGACAGCCGATTACGGTCTATGATCCCCGGGGCAAGGCAGCAGAAGCCTATAAGGCACTGGCAAGAGAGGTGAAGCGGCGTGGCAAGTAAAAAAGGCGGGCTGGGTGCAACCGGCCTGGATAGAATGTTCGGCAGCCGGGCTAAGGCATCGGCACCGGCAGTGGAAGAGAAAAAAGAAGGGGATACTGTCACGGAATTGGCCGTAAAAGACCTGGTTCCTAACCCCTACCAGCCCCGGCATACCTTTGATCCGGAGAAAATGCAGGACCTGATTCATTCCGTCAAGGAAAGCGGGGTTATTCAGCCTCTGATTGTCCGGAAAAAAGGCCGGCAGTATGAAATTGTAGCAGGGGAACGGCGCTGGAGAGCCGCCAAAGAAGCCGGCCTTGCCAAAGTTCCTGTGGTAGTACGTACCTACGACGATGCGGCCATGATGGAAGTGGCCCTGGTGGAAAACCTGCAGCGCAGCGACCTGGATCCTTTGGAAGAAGCCCGGGGCATCAAACGCATGATGGAAGCCCTGCAGCTGACCCAGGAAGAGGCTGCCAAGCGGCTGGGCAAAAGCCGGGCTGCCGTGGCCAATACCCTGCGGCTGCTGAATCTGCCGGAGGCTGCTGCCCAACTGGTGGCGGAAGGCCAGCTGACTGCTGGCCAGGTACGGCCTCTTTTAGGTCTGGAAGATCCAGAAAAAATCACGGAACTTGCCCAGCAGGCTGCGGCCGAGGGCTGGAGTGCCCGGGCTGTAGAAGAAGTGGTGAACCGGGAAAAGCAGGCGGACCAAAAGGTGGATTATTTGCAGCAGCTGAATGATCTGCTGGGAGATGAAGCCCCGGAAAAAGGGAAAAATAAGAGCAAAAAAGCCCTGAAAAAGGCACAGAATGTCTATGTCCGCGGCTTTCAGGACCAGCTTACCGAGTATTTAGGAACCCGGGTGAAAATTGAACCGGCCAAAAAGGAAAATGGCGGCCGGATTATCATTGAGTACTATAATGATGATGATTTGGAACGGGTTTACGACCTGCTGAAAGAAAAAGATGAGAAACCTTCCAGCTCAGGGACTCCCGGAAAATTTACCGTGTGAGAAGGGTGTGGAATAAGCAATGATAGGAGCAGGAACCCTGGCCAACGCTGGGGCAATTGTGGCCGGCAGTGTGGTGGGTCTCGCCGCCGGCCGCGGAATCAAGGAAAAATACCAGGAAACGGTGCTGTATGGCCTGTGTCTTTGTGTAATGATGCTGGGCCTGCAAATGGCTTTTCAGGGCAAACATATTATGATTACCATCAGCAGTCTGGTGCTGGGCTCCATTATTGGAGAAGCCATGGATATCGAGGCCAAATTGGAACGATTTGGTACCTGGCTGGCCAAAAAGGTTCAAAGCCGGCGAAAAACCACTAGTGCCGGAGATGAAGGGGCCTTTGTTCAGGGTTTTATGTATGCCAGCCTGATCTACTGCGTAGGAGCCATGGCCATTGTAGGGTCCATTCAGGACGGCCTGGGGGGAGATCCCACGACCTTGTACACCAAGGCAGCCCTGGATGGTCTCAGCGGCATCATCTATGCCGCCAATATGGGCGTAGGCGTGCTTTTTTCCGCCTTGTCCGTATTGGTCTACCAGGGCGCTTTAACGGCTCTGGCAGGGCTTTTGGGGCCCTATATGAGTCCTGAAGTGGTGCAGGAGATTGCTGCCAGCGGTGGGCTGATGATCTTCGGCATTGGCATCAATATGACCAAGCTGCTGAAAATCCGAATCGGGAACATGCTTCCTGGCTTGGTGGTGGCTGGGGTCGCTGCCGTTATTTTCTTATAAAATACTTGCAGATTTAACCCAAAAAGAGTATAATACTTTCCATCGGGGTTATAGCTCAGTTGGTTAGAGCGCATCGCTCACATCGATGAGGTCTACGGTTCGAGTCCGCATAACCCCACCAATTGAAGTGTTGGCATTGCAGTTTGCTGCAATGCCTTATTTTTTTGCCTTTCTTGCAGGCAGAGAAGAGAAAACCTCGCAAAAGGCCCCAAATTGCCCTGAGAGACGCCGTGCTTTAATACGCGTAAACTAGCTAGGAAAAACTAAAAAATCCCGTTACAGGGCAAATCTGGGCCTGCTATTTGAGCCCTCTTGCCCTGGAAAGTGGGGCTCTGGCGAGAAAAGGCGCACCCCAGTTGGAAAGGAAAGCGGTGCAGCAGCGCCAGGTGAAGCAGGTACTGGGAAAAGGAAGCAGCGGCTGCCAGGACCTGCGGCGCCTGGTAATTCCGGCTGCTCGGGTCTATTAGAATGCTTTTGCGGAAAAAATCAGGGAAGAGATGTTCCAGGGTTCTGCCTACCAACAAGCGCACAAGCAGGTAAATCCGCAGGCATTTTCCCGCTGTAGCTGCTTTTTGCCAAGCTTTTTGCTGCATTGTTCACGGTCATTTCTGCGTCCTCCCTTTTTTGCCGGAAAAATTTCCGCTTATTTTATGGAGCTTGGAGCGTTTTGCTCTGGGCTCCTATTTCTTTTGCGCAAAGCTGGTTCTTGCCTGTTTTTGGCGGTCCTTTACGGCTGCCTAGCCAAACTCAGCTGGACCTATTGCTTTCTGGAATCCCCTTGTGGCTTTTGGAGTTATTTTGCTGGGCCCTTTGCTGTCCTGCAAGTTGGGTCTATTTTAGCCCCTGCTGCCCTTTTTGCAGGTCATTTCTTCTGGTTAAAGAAAAGTATTTTCTGCATAAAAATGCAGTATCCTTGGGAACCGTATTTTACAGGCTCATTGGCAATGTGCACGTCGGATGGACAATCCGGCGCAGGCAGAAAAACGCAGCCAGAAAAAACCTCCTGCAGCGGCAAGCCGGGAAGAAGCACTGAAAGAATGGAACTAGTAAGCCATAAATGCTTTTTAAAGAAAGAATTTGAACATTACGAAGCAATTTATGCTTAATCTAGAAGGAAAATAACAATTTTTAGGCTAATTTGGCCTATTTTTTGTGTTTGAAGTGCTGATTGCTTCTGGAAAAGCAGGGGGGCAGCCTGTCTGCCAAAAGGGGCTAAGCTTGCGCCGATTTCAGCTAAGGGGTTACTGGTGGAATAGAAGTGCATAAATATACAGATTTAAACTGCATACTTATGCATGTCAATTCTGCTTTTCTTATAGGACACTCTTTATTTACTGAGTTACTTCATTTTTCATAGGAGGACTGCTACAATACAGGAGAAGGGAGCTGACACCATGTACAAAAAGAAAATGGAAGAAGACATACGCTGCCCGTTGGAATACGGACTGGAGCTGTTTGGCGGAAAATGGAAATCCCGGATTCTCTGTGTTTTGGCCTCCCAGGGAAATCTGCGCTACAGCCAGCTGCGCCGGGAAATGAGCAATATTACCGATGCGGTGCTGGCTACTACCCTGAAGGAACTGCTGCAGGCTGGGATGATTGCCCGGAAGGCCTATGAGGAAATTCCACCCCATGTGGAATACAGTCTGACGGCAAAGGGCCGCTCTGCGGTACCCATTCTCCAGGAAATCTGCCAATGGTCGGGCTTATTTTATAAGGAAACAACTACGGCGCACCCGTTGACCCAATGTGAGCGCTGCGATTATAAATCCCCTGAATGACTCCTGGCAAAGCGTCCCGGTACAGTGGGGGATGCTTTTTTGCTGTGCCGGAAAAGGCTGGACCGGGTTTGGTCCTGGCCGGCTGTATCATTGCCGAGTATTTTTGTAGTATAATATTTAAATACCCATTTGCAGCAGACGGGTATCGTCTGTTGGGAGAGGAGCTGGAGGACCGCTTCTGCAAGGGCGGAAACGGCGTTTTTCCTTGCTCCTGGAACTCACGGTTTTGCCGTGGGGGTATAGCCCTTGAATTGGTTTGTTTAAAGGAGTTTGTCATGTTTGTCTATGCAGATAACGCAGCCACCACAGGCGTCAGCAAAAAGGCGCTAGCGGCGATGCTGCCCTATTTTACGGAAAAATACGGGAACCCTTCCAGTGCCTATCCCTTTGGCCAGGAAGCTTCCCGGGCCCTGATTCAGGCGAGGGAAACCATTGCCCGCTGCCTGGGGGCGCTGCCCAGCGAAATCACCTTTACCTCGGGGGGCAGTGAAGCCGACAACCAGGCCCTTTGGACGGCAGCCCTGAAGGGGAAAGCCCAGGGGAAATGCCATCTCATTGCGTCCTCGGTGGAACACCATGCGGTGCTGCACACTTTAAAGGTCCTGGAGGAAAATGGCTTTACGGTAACCTTGCTGCCGGTAGATGCCAACTGTCAGGTGTCCCCGGAGGCGGTGCAGGAAGCCCTGCGGCCGGATACCTGCCTGGTCTCCGTGATGGCGGCCAACAATGAAACCGGCGCCCTGCAGCCCATTCAGGCAATTGGCCGGCTGTGCCAAAAGGCGGGGGTCCCTTTCCATACGGATGCCGTCCAGCTGGTGGGGCATTTGCCCCTTTCGGTCAAGGCCTGCGGTGCCACCCTGCTGTCCCTTTCCGCCCACAAGTTCCATGGACCCAAGGGCGTAGGTGTGCTTTTTGCCAAACGGGGTTACGAATTGAAAAGCCTGATTCAGGGGGGCGCTCAAGAACGGGGAAAACGGGCTGGTACTGAAAATGTACCCGGGATTGTAGGTATGGCAGCAGCTCTGGAAGAGGCCTGTGCCAATCAGGAAGCAGCCCGGACCCGGCTGTCCGCCGCCCGGGATCAGCTCCAGGAACGGTTCCTTGCGCTGCCGGAGGTCAAAGTCCACAGTGCAGGGGCGGACCGGCTGCCCGGCCATTTGAACGTGGCTTTTGGGGGCGTTTCCTCGGAAGCCCTGCTGCCTATTTTGGGGGAACGGGGCATCTGCGTGTCCGCCGGTTCGGCCTGCGCTTCCGGGTCCCCAGAACCCAGCCACGTGCTGCTTGCCATGGGCTGCAGCCCAGAGGAAGCCAAGAGCTCTCTGCGTTTTTCCCTGGGGGACTCTATTACCCAGGAACAGATCGATTATCTCTATACGGAAACCTGTCAGGCGGTAGAACGTCTGCGGCAGATACACCGGCAGCCTAAGCCGGAGAAAGGCTGGTAAATATGAAGGCGTTAATTGCCATGAGCGGTGGGGTGGACAGCTCGGTTGCCGCCAAGCTGATGCAGGAGCAGGGCTATGACTGCATTGGCTGCACCATGAAGCTGTACAACAACCCGGATGCCGGGTGCAATTCCAAGACCTGCTGTTCCCTCAGTGATGTGGAGGACGCCCGGAGCGTGGCTGCCCGGCTGAATATGCCCTTTTATGTCTTTAACTATACGGAAGAGTTCAAGGACCAGGTAATGGAAAAGTTCGCCGAGAGCTATACCCGGGGAGAAACTCCCAATCCCTGCATTGACTGCAACCGCTTCCTGAAGTTTGGGGCCCTGTATGAACGGGCCCAGGAACTGGGCTGCGACTGCGTGGTGACGGGCCATTATGCCAGGATCCGGAAAACCCCGGAGGGCCGCTACGAACTGCTGCGGGCCCTGGACCCGGCCAAAGACCAGAGCTACGTCCTGTACAACCTGACCCAGGAGCAGCTGGCCCATACCCAATTTCCTTTGGGCATCTACCACAAGACCAAAACCCGGGAAATTGCTGCGGAAAACGGTTTTATCAATTCCCAGAAGCCGGACAGCCAGGACATCTGCTTTGTGCCCAACGGTTCCTATACCGATGCCGTCCAGCGGATTTTGGACTATAAGCCCCAGCCCGGCCCTTTCCTGGACCTTGAAGGCCGGGTGATTGGCCAGCACAAGGGCATTATCTACTACACTTTGGGCCAGCATAAGAAATTGGGACTGAACCAGCCGGATTATCCCCTGTATGTGGTGCGCATTGATCCGCAGCGCAACGCAGTGGTGGTAGGTCCTTCTTCCGCCCTGTTTTCCCGTTCGGCCCGGGTAACGGGGGCCAACTGGATCAGCGGCCAGGTGCCCGAAGCGCCGGTACGCTGCCAGGTCAAGGTCCGTTACCGGCAGGAAGCCCAGCCGGCAGTGGTTACGGCTACGGGCCCGGATACCTTTGAGATTCTCTTTGATGAGCCTCAGCGGGCCATTACTCCCGGCCAGGCCGCCGTACTCTATGACGGGGACGTGGTGCTGGGCGGAGGCACCCTGGAAGCGGAGAAAACGGGCGAAACTAAAAAATAACGGGAGAAAAAGTTTTCTCTTGCGATTTTTTGTTTCCTATGATACAATTACAAGGCTGTATATAAAACTTATATACTTCTTCTGCCCTCATGGTAGAGGAGCAAATCCAAAGGAGGAGGTGATTTCGTGAATAACTACGAAGTCATGTACATCGTTAAGCCGGTAGAGGAAGACGCTTTCAACGCTGTTGTAAAGAAGTTCGATGATCTGCTGGTTGCTAACGGCGCCACTATTGAAAAAACCGATAAGTGGGGCAAGAAACGCTTAGCATATCCTATTCAAGACTTTAATGATGGCCTGTATGTTCTGACCACTTTTGCTGCTGAACCGGCATGCGTGAAGGAACTGGACCGTGTCATGAAGATTACTGATGAAATGCTGCGTCATATGATCATTCGCAAAGGCGAATAAGGAGGGTTGGTGTATGAATCGCATTGTACTGTTGGGCCGTCTGGTACGGGATCCGGAAGTCCGGGTTACTCCTACGGAAAAAACGGTCTGCACCTTTACTCTGGCAGTTGATCGTCCATTTTCTTCAAGAAATGGTCAGCGGGAAGCGGATTTTATCAACATTGTCACTTGGAATAAAACCGCTGAAGTATGTGGGAACTATTTGTCCAAAGGACAGAGAGCCCTGGTAGAAGGCCGGCTGCAGATCCGCAGCTACGACGGTAAAGACGGCAACAAGCACTACGTGACGGAAGTCATCGCAGATCATGTCGAATTTATCGAAACGAAAGGTTCCGCTAACCGCGGCACCGATTCCGGCGCTTCTTCCCAGAACAATTCCTCTCACGGCAGCAGCAATGCTGGCCCCATGGGTGGATTTGGCTCTGAAGTCGGTTTTGACGAAGAAATCCCCTTCTAAAAGGGAGGATAGAGAAGCGTTATGATTAAACGTGATAGAGGTAACAGAAGACCTAGAAGAAAAGCTTGCTTCTTCTGCGTCGATAAAGTGCAAGAAATCGATTACAAAGATGCAGCTAAACTGCGCAAGTTCATCACTGAACGGGGCAAGATTCTGCCGCGCCGTATTTCCGGCACCTGTGCAAAACATCAACGTCAGTTGACCATTGCCATCAAACGGGCTAGAAACGTTGCATTGCTGCCTTTTACGGCTGAATAATTGTAAAAACGAGACAGATCCCTTGGGGGTCTGTCTTTTTTTTACCAAATCATGTAAAATATAATATTACCATATCAATTACTGGTTTGGCCCTGAAATGCACCTGCGTTTCCCCTGGGTCCAGAACCATTGAGTAAGGAGGCCAATTTGCAGATAAGAAAAACGTCCGCAGTGGTGGAATCCGGAATCCTGGCTGCCATCGCGGTTATTTTTACCTTGGTAGGGAACTACATTCCCGTGCTGGATATGATCGTCAACATCCTGTGGCCCCTGCCCATTATTCTTTGCGGGCGGAGGAACGGACTGAAATGGAGCATTTCCTGCCTGGTGGTGACAGGCTGCGTGGTAGCCGTACTGTTGTCCCCGCTCCAGGCCCTGACCCAGTGCCTGATTCTGGGCCTGATTGGCCTGATGATGGGCTGGGCCATGCGCCGGCAGATGTCCCCCGGGCAGACCCTGCTTATGGGCAGTCTGGGCGCCTTTATTTCCACGGTGCTCAGCGTGCTGGCGGCCTACGTGTTCATGCACATCAACGTGGTGGAAGTGTTCTTCCAGTCCGTGGATGAATCCCTCCAGCTCAGCAACCAGATGTTCGAGACCCTGGGCATGAGCGGCATGACGGCTGTCCAGGCGGCCCAGGTGCGCCAGTTGTTTGAACTGGTGCTGCCCGCTGGGGTGCTCCTCAGCGCACCGGTTACGGCCCTGGCCAACTATTGGGCTGCCCGGAAGATTCTGGCCCGGATGGGGGATTATTATCCCTGGTTCCCGCCCTTTTCCCAGTGGGCCATTCCCAAATTGACCCTGCTGCCCTATGGGGTCGGACTGGCGCTGATTGTCCTGCACCAGAATGCCCAGGATTCCTTGCTTTACCGGGGCGGTTACACGTTGTATATGATGGCCAGTATGTTCCTGCTGCTGCAGGGGCTGTGCCTGATCCGCTGGTTTGTGGAATACCGGCATTATCCCCGTTTCCTGCTGCCGCTGGCCCTGGTACTGACCTTTACCATGCCGGTGGTCTCCCAGTTTGTGGTGGTTTTGGGCGCCTATGACATGGTATTCGATATCCGGAAAATCCGTAGGAAACAAAACGGGGACAAACAGTAGGGGGATATTATGGACGAGAAATCGCGCAGAAATATTTGGCAGTCGGTGCGCATTGGCGTGGCCCTGATCGGGACCGTGCTGGTGGTCTACGGGATCTGTGTGAACCAGGCCCTGTGGACGGCCGTGGGCTTTGCTTCTGTGCTGTTGGTGTACTATCTGACCTTCCGCAGCAACCGGCTGCGGGAAGCCTGGTTCAACCATTCCATGACCACGGTGGTCCGGAATATTGAACGGGCCAACAATTATGCGGTGCAGCGGATTCCCATCGGCATCGGGGTCTTCGACAAGGAAGGCCATCTCCAATGGCGGAACCGGCTGTTCAACGAGTACGTAACTGTGGACGCACCCTCCGGAACGGCCTTGGAAAAAATCCTGCCGCCGCCGGAAAACAACTTTGCCACCCTGCGGCTGCGGGATGCGGAAAAGCAGATCAAGATTGGGGACCGGATTTACCAGATGCTGGTACGCCGGATCCAGATTACCGATGACCCCGCCGACGATACGGGCATTGTGCTGTATCTCACGGACATTACGGACCGGCAGCGTCAAAAACGCCGGTACGAGGATGGCCGGCCGGTGGTGGCCTATGTGCAGTTCGACAACTACGACGATGCCATGAAGGGACTCAACGAAAACGAGCGGGCCAGCCTTTTGGTAGATGTGACCAAGGCCATTGGCGGCTGGGTAGACGAGGTCCATGGCTATTTCCAGAAATGCACGGAAGATTTGTACGTGGTGGGCCTGAGCTGGAAGGGTCTTAATGAAACCATCGGGAAAAAATTCCCGGTGCTGGACAAAATCCGGGAAATCAAAACCAGCAGCCGGATCAACCCCACCATCAGCATTGGGGTGGGGGCTGTAGGCAAGAACCTTTCCGAAATGAGCCAAAAGGCCCAGGCTTCCCTGGACCTGGCCCTGGGCCGGGGCGGTGACCAGGCCGTAGTCAATATCGAAGATGAAATGCATTTCTACGGAGCCAGAGGTTCCGTACAGGCCAAGAATACCCGGGTTCGGGCTCGGATTGTGGCCCAGGCCATCCACGAGCTGATGACCAACGCCGACCAGGTGATGGTCATGGGCCACGCCAACGAAGATTACGATGCCCTGGGGTCCGCCATCGGGGTGGCCAAAATGGCTCTGACCCTGGGCAAGAGCTGCTGCATCGTCAACAGCGGCCAGGGTTCTTCTTTAAAGAAACTGGAAACGGTTTCTAAGGATCAGAGCGACCGGTACCTGTCCCTGATTGTGGATGAGGAAGAAGCCCTGAAACGGCTGACTCCGGGCTGCATCCTGGTACTGGTGGACCACCACCGGGCCATGCTCAGTGCGGCACCCAAGGTGCTCCAGGCCGTGAAGAAACGGATTATCATTGACCACCACCGCCGGGCAGAGGATGCCATTAAGGACGTAATGCTGCAGTACATGGAGCCGTCCACTTCCTCCACCTGCGAAATGGTCACGGAAATCCTCCAATATTTCCAGAACCGGATGAGTTTTTCTGAAGTGGAAGCCACGGCCCTGTACGCAGGGATTCTGGTGGATACGAAAAACTTTGCCGTTCAGACCGGGGAACGGACCTTTGAAGCTGCGGCTTTCCTGCGGCGGAACGGGGCGGATCCCCATATGGTTTCCCAATTGTTCAAGGACGACGAAAATACGGTGCTGACCCGGGCGAAAATCATTACTGAAATGAAGACGCCCTTGCCGGGGCTGGCCCTGTCCGTCCACAAATGCTCCGCCCAGGACAAGGATACCTCCGTGATTGTGGCCCAGGCAGCCGATGAGCTGCTGACCATGGACGATATCCACGTCAGTGTGGTGCTCAGCGAAAATGAAAAGGGCGTCAGCATCAGCGCCCGCAGTGACGGTTCCGTCAATGTGCAGGTGATGATGGAAGAGCTTGGCGGCGGCGGTCACCAGACCGTAGCCGGGGTGCAGGTCAAGGACGTAAAGGCAGAAGATTTAGTGCCCAAGGTCATTGCCCTGGCCAAAGAACAAATGAAGGAGAGCGATACCGATGAAAGTGATTCTGCTGCAGGACATCAAGAAGTTGGGTAAAAAAGGTGAAATTATTGAGACGGCGGAAGGTTATGGCCGCAACTATCTGATTCCCCGGGGCATGGCGGAAGAAGCTACGTCCCAGAACCTGAACCAGGCCAAACGGGACCAGCAGGTAGCTGCCCACCGGAAAGCCCAGGCTCATGACGAAGCCGTAATCCTGGCTTCCCAGCTGGAAAAGGTTACGCTGCATATGAAAGTGAAAGTGGGCGCCAACGGCAAGCTGTTTGGCTCCATTGCGTCCAAGGATGTGGCAGAAGCCCTGCTGGCTCAAACCGGCATGGAAGGGGTGGACCGCCGCAAAATCGAAATTCCGGAAGTGATCAAGAGCCCGGGCGAATACAAAGCCACGGCCAAATTGATGCCGGATATTACCGCTACCTTTAAGGTATTGGTAGAGACGGAGGAATAATGGAAGAACGTATACCCCCACAAAATGTCGAAGCGGAACAAAGCGTCCTGGGAGCTATGCTCATCAGCCGCGATGCCATCGATAAAGCTGGGGAAATCCTGACGGAAGAGGATTTCTACCGCCAGGACGACCGGATCATCTTTTCAGCCATTATGGACCTGCACGGCCGCAATGAGGCTGTGGATCTGGTCACGGTTACCGAAGAACTGCGGAAAATGGGAAAGCTGGAAGCCATTGGCGGTACGGCGGCCATTACAGCCCTGAGCAACGCAGTTCCCACGGCAGCCAATGTGGTTTACCATGCCAAGATTGTGGAGGAAAAGTCCCTGCGCCGGCAGCTGATTGAGGCTGCCACCGACGTGGCGGCCAGTGGCTACGAAGAAGAAGAGGATATTGCCCAGACCATCGATAAGGCGGAGCAGAAAATCCTGGCCGTGGCCAACCGGAAGCATTCCGGCGGCATGGTAAAAATCAAGGATATTGTCAAAGCCGCCATGGGCCGGATTGAGGAATTGTACGATTCCAAGGACGCCTACACCGGGCTGCCCACCGGCTTTACGGACTTTGACAGAATGACCAGCGGCCTGCAGCCCTCCGACCTGATTATCGTGGCTGCCCGCCCGTCCATGGGTAAATCTTCCCTGGTACTGAACATTGCAGAGCACGTGGCCATCAAGGGGCATAAGTCCGTGGCCTTCTTCTCCCTGGAAATGAGCAAGGAGCAGCTGGTGCAGCGTATGCTGTGCTCCGGCGCCGATATTGACGCCTCCCGGCTGCGAATTGGCCAGCTTCAGGACAGTGAATGGCCCAAACTGGTGAAGGCCGCTGACGAACTCAGTGAGTCCAAGATCATGATGGACGATACCCCGGGGATTACCGCCCTGGAAATGCGGTCTAAATGCCGGCGCTGGAAAAACGAAAATGGTCTTGACCTTATTATCGTGGACTATCTGCAGCTGATGCAGGGGTCCTCCCGTCGGGCCAGTGACAACCGGCAGCAGGAAATGAGTGAGATTTCCCGTTCCCTGAAGGGCCTTGCCCGGGAACTGAATGTTCCCCTGATTGCCCTGTCCCAGCTGAGCCGGAGCGTGGAATCCCGTACCAGCAAGCGCCCTATGCTTAGTGACTTGCGGGAATCCGGCGCTTTGGAACAGGATGCGGATATTGTTTGCTTTATTTACCGGGATGATTACTACAACCCGGATACGGATCAAAAGAACATTGCCGAACTGATTGTGGCAAAGCATCGTAACGGACCTGTAGGAACCGTACAGCTGTTCTTCAAGAAGGATACTACCCGGTTTGCAGATTTGACCAAAGACCATATAGGGTAAGCCGCCCCAGGCGGAAGGGCTGCTCCTGCTGCTGGCAATTGCCAGTGGTGGGGGCAGTTTTTTGTGCCCAAACGGGGAAATTTCCGGAAAACCCGGAAGAAGGGAAAAAAAGGATTTGACAATGTTCGGAATTTTGCACCCATAATCCGGGCCAGCCCTCTTTTTTCTGTAACAGAAGAATTTGCAGGAACTTTTTCAGGGAAAAGTACCCGGTTTTTCTGGGGTAAAAGTGAAAAAGAAGGAACAAAATAGGAATTTTTCCGGGTTTCCTGCTAACATTCTATTATTGTCATTGCTATACGTTCGGTAAAATGATACAATAAACCCGTATGTGAAGGCTGCTTCACAGGATTTAAATTGGAGCCGAACGGAAGGCACTGCCTTTCCTGGCAGAAGCCTGGTTCCACACAGGGCACGCGGCAAAGGCGGCGTGTTTTCAGCTATGCCATTTTTTCTATTCTAAGGAGGAAGTTACTGTGATTCCACGTTATACCGGCAAAGAAATGGGTTCCATCTGGACGGAAGAAAATGAAGACCGCACAATGGTCAAGGTCGAAATTCTGGCTTGCGAAGCCATGAACAAATTGGGGATTGTTCCCGATGATGCCCTTCATGACATCCAAACCAAGGCTGATTTCGAATTGGACCGGGTTCACGAAATTGAAAAAGTCACCAACCACGATATCATCTCCCTGCTGACCAACGTGGCAGAGCATGTAGGCGATGCCTCCAAATACATTCATAAAGGCTTAACCTCCAGCGATGTTAAGGATACCGCCATGGGCGTCATGATGCGGGATTCCTGCGAAATCCTGATCCGGCTGGAAAAGGAACTCCACGATGTCCTGAAAACCCAGGCCCAAAAATACCGTCATACCATCTGCGTCGGCCGTACCCACGGCATTCATGCAGAACCCATGACCTTCGGGCTGAAGTTCCTGCTGTGGATGGATGAAACGGAACGGAATATCGAACGCCTGGAACTGGCCAAGAAATACATTTCCGTAGGCAAACTCAGCGGCGCTGTGGGCACCTACTCCAATATTGATCCGTTCGTGGAAAAATATGTCTGCGAAAAACTGGGTCTGGAACCGGTTAAACTGGCTACCCAGGTTGTCCAAAGAGATCGTCATGCTTTCTACCTGACCACCATTGCCGTTTGCGGCGCTACCCTGGAAAAGATGGCTACGGAAATCCGTGCCCTGCAGCGTACCGATATTCGGGAAGCGGAAGAGTATTTTGCTCCTGGCCAGAAGGGTTCTTCTGCCATGCCCCACAAACGCAATCCCATTACCTGCGAAAAGATCTGCGGCCTGGCCCGGGTTCTGCGGGGCAATGCCCAGGCAGCCCTGGAAAACGTGGCCCTGTGGCATGAACGGGATATTTCCCATTCTTCCGTAGAACGGATTATCCTGCCGGATTCTACCATCCTGCTGGATCATATGCTGCGGAAAACCAAGAATATCATGGAAAAACTGTTGGTTTATCCGGATGCCATGATTGCCAACCTGAACAAGACCGGCGGTCTGATCTACAGCCAAAACCTGCTGGTTGCCCTGGTAGGCAAAGGCGTGCTGCGGGAAGATGCCTACAAGTGGGTACAGCGCAACGCTATGGCCCGCTGGCTGGAAGGCGCTGACTTCAAGACCAATGTGGAAGCTGACCCGGATATCGATAAGTACCTGACCAAAGAAGAAGTGGAAGCCTGCTTCGAACCGAAACATATGCTGAAGCATGTGGATGAAATCTACGCCCGGTACGGCATGTAACTGTTAGAAGAAGGAGATTGATTCTATGTCATCTGTTGTTGTGATTGGTTCCCAATGGGGGGACGAAGGTAAAGGCAAAATCGTAGATTATCTGGCCCAGCAGGCCGATACAGTAGTCCGTTATTCCGGCGGTTCCAATGCCGGTCATACGGTTGTGGTCAACAATGTGGAATTCAAGCTGCGCTTGCTGCCCAGCGGCATTCTGTACAAGGACAAGACCTGCATCCTGGGGAACGGAGTTGTTATCAATCCCCGTGTGGTGCTGCAGGAAATTGCCGACATGAAGGCCAAAGGTGTGGACACCAGCAATTTGCTGATCAGCGACCGGGCCCATGTGGTGTTTCCGTATCACGAAAAGCAGGATGAATTGCAGGAAGCAGCTTTGGGAGATGCCAAAATCGGCACCACCAAAGGCGGCATTGGTCCCTGCTACATGGATAAATATGCCCGTACCGGCATCCGGGTCTGCGACCTGATGAATCCGGAAATTCTGGCAGAAAAACTGAAGAGAACCCTGGCCGTGAAAAACGACCTGTTCACCAAATTGTATGGGGCAGAACCCATGGAATATGAACCCATGCTGAAGGATTACCTGGCCTACGCTGAAGAACTGCGGCCCCATGTAACCGACACCAGCGTGGTGCTGGGCAACAAGTTTGACGAAGGCGCCAATGTGCTGTTTGAAGGGGCCCAGGCTACGTTCCTGGACATCGACTACGGCACCTATCCCTACGTAACCAGCTCCAACCCCACCGCCGGCAATGCGGCTACGGGCAGCGGCGTAGGTCCCCTGTACATCGACCATGTGGTGGGCGTGGTAAAAGCCTATACCACCCGGGTAGGGGAAGGCCCCTTTGTCTGCGAACTGTTTGATACCGATGGCCCCGGCACGTACCTGAGAAACACCGGCCATGAATTTGGCACGGTTACGGGACGGCCCCGCCGCTGCGGCTGGCTGGATGCCTTCATGGTGAAATATGCAGCCCGGCTCAACAGCATGGATTCCCTGGCCATTACCCGTCTGGATATTCTGGACGGTTTGGACACCATTAGAATGTGCACCGGTTGGACCATTGACGGCAAAGCCATCCAGCACATTCCTGCGGACCTGTCCATTCTGGCCCAGGCCAAACCGGTTTACGAAACCTTCAAGGGCTGGAAAAAGGATATTTCCGGCGTCCGGAAATACGAAGACCTGCCGGAGGAAGCCCAGGTATATCTGAAGCGCCTGAGCGAAGTGGTAGGTGTGCCCATCGGAATTATTTCTGTCGGCCCCAACCGGGATCAGACCTTCTCCCTGAAGAAGTTCTTCGATTAAGCAAACTACAAGTTATAAAAAATACGCTGTGCCTGTGGGCACAGCGTATTTTTGTTAGGGAAGAAAGTTAAAACCAAAAAAGAAAAGGAGCTTTTAGGTTTACTATCCCTTTTTATACCATTTCTTCCGGATGGAAAACCTTATCAAATTCTTCTTCTTTCATATAGCCCAGTTTCAGGACCGCTTCCTTCAGGGAAATATTGTCCTTGAAGGCCTGCTTGGCCACGACGGCGCAGCGGTCGTAGCCGATGTAGGGGCTTAGGGCGGTAACCAGCATCAGGGAATGGTGCAGGTTGTAGGCCATCTTTTCCCGGTTGGCCTTGATGCCGATGACGCAGTTTTTCCGGAAGGAAACCATCACGTCGGTCAGCAGCTGGACGGACTGGAGGAAGTTGTAGATGGTGACCGGCAGGAATACGTTCAGCTGGAAGTTCCCCTGGGAAGCGGCAAAGCCAATAGCGGCATCATTGCCCATGACCTGGACAGCTACCATGGTGACAGCTTCGCATTGGGTGGGGTTCACCTTGCCGGGCATAATGGAGGAGCCAGGTTCGTTGGCGGGAATGGTGATTTCTCCCAGACCATCTCGGGGACCGGAAGCCAGCCAGCGTACATCGTTGGCAATCTTCATCAGGTTGGCGGCCAGGGCCTTCAGGGCACCGTGGGCGTAAACCATATCGTCCAGGCTGGTCAGGGCGTGGAATTTGTTGGGGGCCGTTACAAAAGGATGGCCGGTGTTTTCCGCAATATAGGCAGCCGCTTTGGTGTCAAAGCCTTCCGGGGCGTTGAGCCCGGTGCCTACGGCAGTACCGCCCAGGGCCAGTTCCAATAGGCCCGGCAGGGCATTTTGAATTTCTGCCTTGTTGCGTTCCAGCATGGTGCGCCAGCCGGAAATTTCCTGGGAGAAGGCGATGGGCACCGCATCCTGCAAGTGGGTCCGGCCGGTGGTGACGATGCCCTGATTGTCCTTTTCCAGCTGGGCAAAGGCAGCCGCCAGTTGGTCCAGGGCCGGCAGCAGGTGGTCCTGGAGCTTTAGCACGGCAGCAATGTGCATGGCCGTGGGGAAGGTATCGTTGGAGCTTTGGGACATATTCACGTGGTCGTTGGGGTGGAGCAGAGCTTCCCCAGCCAGTTCATTGCCCCGGTGGGCGATGACTTCGTTCAGGTTCATGTTGCTTTGGGTGCCGCTGCCGGTCTGCCAGACGGCCAAGGGGAAGTTCCCTGCCAGTTTGCCGGCCAGGATTTCGTCGCAGGCCTGGCCGATTACCTGGCACCGTTTGGCATCCAGGTGACCCAGAGCCTGGTTAGCCTGGGCGGCTGATTTTTTCAGGTAGGCAAAAGCTGCAATCACTTCTGCCGGAATCTTTTCGGTGCCAATCCGGAAGTTTTCCAGACTCCGTTCGGTTTGGGCACCCCAATATTTATCGGCTGGAACCTTGATTTCACCCATGGAATCCCGTTCCAGACGCCACTTTTCATTACTACCCATATTGCTCCCTCATTTCTTATATGATACTGCATTATTTCATAGGATGGGGGGATTGTCAAACGAAGAAACCTGTTTTTGGCCCTGGGGATTGTCCCTGAGGAAAAGCGGCGCGTTGGGCCCTAAAAAAAGACGGCCGAAGCCGTCTTTTTCACTGCTTGTTTATTTGCCCAGCTGGCTTTTGAACGTGCTGAAGAAACGGTCCACAATGCGGGTGTACATACCGTTAAAATCGCTGTCTTCCTGTCTGTCCCGGGCGTCCTCACTGGTGTATACCAGGGCCCCTGTCTTCATGCTGTACACATCGAAGCGGACGGTCAGGTACATGGTAACGTACTGCTTTTCGGGAACCTTTACCGGAATGGGAATCCGGTGGACCACATCCCGATAGCCCTTGCTGTCATGAACGGTTTCGTGGATTTCTTTTTCCTGCCATTCCGTATGGGCCGGTACCACACTGACCTGTTTTTGGCAGCGGGTGACCTTGGGAACTACATAAAGGTCGGCCCCGGCGTCAACGGCAGCTTGGGGAATGTGGACGGCGGTGCTGTCCTTTACCGTTTCTTCCTGGGGGGCGCTGGCCTCACTGCCGGGCAGGATTGCCAGGGTTCCTGGCAGCGGTGCCGTGATGATTTTCGGGTTTTTGATGGCGGCAGCCTTTTGGTTAAAAATGACCTGGAAGGAATGGGCGTTGGAAGCCATTTGCTTGGAAAGGGCATCGGTATTGACTACGGCGGTGTAGATCGTTTGATCCTTTTTAAAGGAATGGGTGGGATCAGCCCATTTGGCAAAATCCGCGTAAGCAGGAAGGGATACCAGGGTTAACGCGGCTGCCAAAAGAGGAACCAAAAGTTTTTTCTTCATGAATTCGAGCGGACCAGCCAGGGAAACAGGCTGGCCTGCTGCCTCCTTTCTCTCTCGTGGGATGGATGAACCGAAAAGTATATTTTATTTATTATATCATGAAGTAATGAATTTTTCTGAACCTTTTTGGCGAAAAATTGGGACGCAGGAACTATCGGGAGGCTCGTTTTGTCCCGGGTCAGGCTTGGGGAAAAAAAAAGGAGCAGGCTTTTGGCCTACTCCTTGGGATTTTGGTGATCCACCCGGGACTTGAACCCGGGACACCCTGATTAAAAGTCAGGTGCTCTACCAACTGAGCTAGTGAATCATAAGAAACAGCTTTATAATTATAGCGGATTTTGAGGAATATTGTCAAGGGCTATTTTCGTGAAATTAATGTTTGTGCCGCTGCTCAGTGGTCCTATCCTTGGTTTGGACAGAAAAAAGCCAGGGAAGGAATTACCTTCCCTGGTGAGCCCTTAGGCCAACAATTCCAGCAGTTTGGCTCCGGCGGTGCAGGCCGGGCAGAAGCAGTATTTGCCGCCGCTTGCCTTGACTTCCTGGGCCTTGGCCAGCATTTGGGCAGCTTGGTCAGCGCCGAACGCTTTTTTGGCTGCTTCGGAAGCAAAGAAAGGAATGACCGCATCGATGGTGTTGACATCTTCCTTCAGGGCCGCATGGAGCAGAGCGGTCAGATTGGCTTGGGCAGCAGTGCCTTCTGCATCCAGCCATTTCTGGGCCAGTTCTTTTAAGCCGCCGTAAACGCTGGGCGCAGCAACCAGATTTTTCACTTCAGCAACAATTTCCTCGTGTTTATCCATGATGATCCATCCTCTATTGTAATAACTTTTATTACATTATACACCCAATTTAGGGGGAGCGCTAGGTTTTTTTGGGAAAATCCTTTATAATAAATTCCATAGTAAGTTTCTTGGAGATGGCAGGACTTTCCTGCAGAAAGGATGTAATATGCAAAAGACCAAAAAACTGTTTTCCTTGGGGCTGCTGGCCCTGTGCTTGAGCTTGGGACTGCATTTTCCCGTCCAGGCAGCAGATTATACCAATGATATGAAAATCCCGGGAGCGGCCAAAATAACCGTCAATGAGGGGGCTGCCTCCATTGACCGGCAGTTGGACCACCAGCCGGATCCCTATTTTGCCCACCCGGATTTTTACCATATGAAGGGCAAAGGCTCCCTCCTCCTGCTGCCCCATTTCCAGACCCTCCAGCAGTCCAGTGAATGGTCCTGTGGACCGGCCGCGGCCCTGATGGTGCTCAACTGGTACGGCAAGCGGGACGGTTGGTCGGAGCAAAAGCTGGCGGACCTGCGCCATTCCTGCAAGGACCTGAAGGTAAACGGCTTCCCGGAGGGGTATCCCGGCACCACCATGGCCCAAATGGAAGACATTTTCCAAAAGGTGGGGGGCTTTAAGACCATCAGTTCCACGGACTATGCCCGGAAAGGCAAGACCTTTGGCCCGGAAGATATCAAACGCTTCCTCCAGCAGGGGCGTCCCATTATGGTATGCTGGATCGACTGGGGCGGCCATTGGCAGGATATCATCGGCTATGATGATATGGGTACGGAAAATCCCCAGGATGATGTAGTCATCATGGCGGACCCTTACGATACCACGGACCATAACCAGGACGGCTACGGGATTTATCCGGCGGCCCGGTTCTTTGCCCTGTTTGATATGTTTGGTTCCTTCCCGGAAAGCGAAGGGGGCAATCACAACCTGTTTTTGGTAGCGTACCCGGACGGGCAGTAAGGAGGCGGCTGATGACAAGACCCAAGATTACCATTCGGGTGGTGGACAAAAAGGGCCCCAGGGGCTGCCACCACGGCCATACAGCCGGCTGTACCTTTGACTGGGATACCCAGCGGGGACAGCTTTGCCCCATGGCCCAGCACGTGCTGTTTCCCTATATCGACATTCTCCGCTACGGGGGCATCATCCCCGGCATGAAGGGCAATACCCTGCGGGTAGCCTGCCCGGATGCGGACGTAATCAATATTTTTGAAATCACTGTAGAAAAAACAAATTAACCCAGAAAAAAACGGACGGCCTTTCCCCCAGGTGGGAAGGGCCGTTTTGCGGTGAATAAGAAAAAATAGTAAAAAACTTTGACTAATTAGCACTCAACTATTGACAGTGCTAACAACAAGTGGTATATTATAACCAGAACGAAGGAGAGACCAAGGAAAGGGTTCCCAAAAAGAACCGTTGCAATAGCCTTTCGGTAGTTCCAAAAGCTGACCTTCATGGCCAAGATGAACGGAGGAATGGCTTATGTTACTGCCTAGTGTATTCGATGAAAATGGTTTTGAAGATTTGATGGATGATTTTGATGATATGTTCAGCAGCCGGAATCCTTTGTACGGGAAACATGGCAGAAACATGATGAAGATGGACATTCGGGACGTGGGTGACCACTACGAACTGGATATCGATCTGCCGGGCTTCAAGAAAGAGGAAATCAAGGCGCAGTTGGAAAATGGCTATCTGACCATCCGGGCTTCCAAGGGTTTGGACAAGGATGAGAAGGATAAGAAAGGGCAATATATCCGCCGTGAACGTTCCTATGGTGAATGTGCCCGTACGGTTTATGTAGGGGAAAATATCACCGAGGCCGATGTGAAAGCCAAATACGAAAACGGCATCCTGCAATTGAGCATTCCTAAGAAAGAACCTCAGAAAGAAGAAACCAAGAAATATATCGCTATCGAAGGATAACGAGGAAGGGAACCCTCAGGGAGGGTTCCGGAGAGAATCCCGGAGTCATACGCAAGTATGGCTCCGGGATTTCTTTATGTGTGCACCTGCAAAGGAGACAATGTTTTCTGGAGGAAACACCCTTGACAACACCTTCTATCCCACGTAAACTATAATTTACAATAGTTTTTGAAAAAATTGCGAAAAAAGGAGCAACGGTCAATGGAAAAACAAATTCCGGAGTTAATTACTGTCGAAGCAGCTCGGGACACCCATCGCTGGGTGGCAGTCACCGCTCTTTTGCTGGCAATCGGCGTTATTCTGCACACCATCAGCCCCAACGTAGGAGGCGTAACCCCCAACTGGACCATTGCCATGTATTCCATTACCATTTGCCTGACCCGTCCCAGCCTGAGCCGGGCCCTGGGAATAGGCTTTGTGGCCGGCTTGACCCTGATTCCCTCCTCTAAATCCGCGTTTCCCCTGGGCAACCTGGCCAGTGAACTGTGCGGCGCAGCTACTGCCTGCATTCTGGTAAAGGCCTTTGCCCTGACCCATTTGGAAAACCTGCGGGTAAAACCCTTTATTGTGGGCTTTTTGGCCACCTTTGTCAGCGGGTCAGTATTTACCCATATTCTGAAATTGGTTCTGGGTTTGCCTTTGGTTGTGTGGATCCGGGCCATGCTGCCTCTGGTAGCTGTGATTGCCCTGGTGAACGCCCTGGTAACCCAGGCCCTGTACGGCCCGGTCCGGAAGATTTTCTTTGCAACGGAGGGTGGACAACATGAGTGAAGCGGCAATTCGGATTTCCGATTTTT
The DNA here is from genome assembly GCF_003472805.1 of Acidaminococcus sp. AM05-11. NCBI lineage: Bacteria > Bacillati > Bacillota > Negativicutes > Acidaminococcales > Acidaminococcaceae > Acidaminococcus > Acidaminococcus sp. AM05-11. The sequence goes on from NZ_QRMX01000001.1 coordinate 53,888, forward strand.
ATTTTGAATACCTGAACAGCGACCTGGTGCTGAAGGATATCAACCTGACCATCAAGGAAGGCTCCTTTACGGCCATCGCCGGTCCCAGCGGCGCTGGAAAAACCACCCTGTGCAAGGCCATGACGGGAATTGTCCCCCATTATTATGGCGGAAGGTACCACGGCTCGGTAGAAGTTTTGGGAGAAAATATCCAGGGCAAGAAAATTTCTGAACTGGCCATGCGGGTGGGAATTATGCTGGACGACTATGAAAGCCAGATGGTGTCCCTGACGGCGGGAGAAGAAATTGCCTTTGGCCTTTTGAACCATGGTTTTTCTCCAGATGAAGTGGATGCCCGGGTGTCCCAGGCCCTGGCAGAGGTAGGCCTTCCTGGCCGGGAAAATTACCAGCTGGACGAATTGTCCGGGGGCCAGCGGCAGCGGCTGCTGCTGGCGTCTGTACTGGCCTGTCAGCCGGAAATCCTGATTTTGGACGAACCGGTTTCGGCCCTGGATCCGGACGGAGCCCGGTCCCTGTATGCCCTGGTGCACAAAATCTACCGGCAGCAGCAGATGACCGTAGTGGTGGTGGAACATGACCTGAACTACCTGCTCCCCTACCTGACGGATCTGGTGTTAATCAGCGGCGGGGAAGCGGTGGTCCAAGGCCGCTTTGAGGAAGCTGCCCAGGCCGTCTACGAGCGGGAAGACCTGCGGGAAAACCTGCCGGAACTGTGGCAGGTGAAGCTGGGCCTGGAAAAACGGTTCCAGATCAAACTGGGCGACTGGCGCAATGAGCTGGAAGCCGAAGAAGAATTGACGCAAAAATTCCAAAGAAGGGGGACGCTGACCCATGATTGAAGCAAGTGCTGTAAACTTTGCCTACCGCCGGGGCATCCCGGTGCTTCAGGACATTACCTGCACCATTGAAGACGGGGAAGCGGTGGCCCTTTTGGGTCACAACGGCAGTGGGAAAACCACCCTGAGCCGGCTGTTCATGGCCCTGGACCATCCCCGGAGCGGAACCATTCAGGTGGACCAGGTGGATATTGCCGGCTACGAGCCGGCGGATCTGGCCAATAAGGTGGGCTATGTGTTCCAGAACCCGGATCTCCAGCTTTTGGGGGATACGGTGTACGAGGAAGTGGCCTACGGGCTGGAAAACCGGAAAATGCCCAAAAAAGCCCTGGATGAACAGGTCCGGGAAGCGGTGGAGGCCATGGGACTTACTCCCTACCTGCAAAAGTATCCCCGGTCCCTGTCCTTTGGCCAAAAACGCCGGCTGGGGGTGGCTGCGGCCTTGGCCCTTCAGCCTCGGACGCTGATTTTGGACGAAATCACCAACGGCCAGGACGAACAGGAAAAGCACCATATGATGCAGTACCTGTCCCGGCTCCAGGAAGAAAAACATTTGACCTTGATTTTGATTACCCACGACATGGAAATTGCCCGGCAGTATACCACCCATTCCCTGGTACTCCACGACGGGCAGTTGGTCTACGATGGCAGTACCCGGGACCTGTTTGACGGGGAGCGGCCCATTGAGGAATGGGGCCTGAAGCAGCCGGTACTGGCCCGGCTGGGCGCCCTGTTTAAGGTGCGGGCCGGCTCGCCGGAAGAATTGTGCACCCTGGTAGAACGGAAGGGGGGAGAGGCATGAAAATCACCGCCTTTACCCGGCTCATTCTGGTAGTGGCCATTACGGCCTGGGTTTTCCTGCTGCCGATTCCTGCTGTTGCTACCCTTCTGGCCCTGGAACTGGTCATCCTGCTGTACATCAAGCGGGACCGGATGACCATGGCCGCTATTGGCACCCTGACGGTGTTTACCGGCATTATGGTGGTACTCCAGCTGCTGTTTGGGTCACCGCTGGATATAGCCCTTACCGGGGGCCTGCGGATGTTTGTGATGACCACGGCCTTCCTGTGCCTGTTGGCCTCCACCCGGATCCAGGACATTGCCCAGGCACTGGTGGAAAAGTTCCATATGCCCTATGAATACGCCTTTATGCTGACCACGGCCCTGCGCTTTGTGCCGGATTTTCTGTCCGACTCGGCCATTACCCTGGATGCCCAGTCCTGCCGGGGCTATTCCAATCGGGGCAACGCCTTTAAGCGCCTTTACGCCTACCTGGCGGTGGTAAAACCGTTAGTGATGCGGGCAGTGGCCAAGTCCGATACCTTGGCATTATCCATGGAATTAAAGGGCTTTGGGCCCAATACTTATAAGAACCGGCGGCCCATGAAATTAAAAATTTGGGATTATCTGGTGCTTTTGGGGGTTATTGCCCTAAGCTCCTACCCTTGGTGGGTAAAATACCTGTAAGCTGCTGCCAAGCCTCAGAAAATGCTGAAGCTTGGCAGTTTTTGCAGGTGCCGGCGGTCCGGCAAGCGCGGCTATAAAAAAACACAGGCTTCCTTTTGCGGGGAAGCCTGTGTTTTTTGTTTTTGTTTAGGCGTGAAGAGCTTTTTCGTATACCAGCTGGATGATTTTCATGGTCACTTCATAGGACTTTTCCAGGCTGGGTACGGGCAGGAATTCGTATTTGGAATGGAAGTTCAGACCGCCGGTAAAATAGTTGGGGGTAAAGATGCCTTTGGTGGAAATATAGGCTCCGTCTGTACCGCCTCTCATGGCGATGGTCTTGGGGGTGATGCCCAGGTCTTCCATGGCTTGGTAAATAAAGTCAATGGCCTGTTTATTGTCGTCGGTCAGGGCATCTTTGATGTTGCCGTATACGTCTTCCAGGGACAGGGATACATGGGTTCGGGGTTCCATTTTCTTTAACTGTTCCACGGCGTCCCGGATCTGCTGTTTCTTGGCTTCGTATTTGGCCTTGTCGTGGTCCCGGATGTTGAGCAGCACCTCCGCCCGGGAAGCGTTGGACTGGATGGATTTTACCCAGATGTAGCCTTCTCTGCCTTCGGTGCATTCTGGGGTTTCTTTCCGGTCAAACAGGTTCACAAAGTCTACGGCCAACAGGGTGGGGTTCACCAGCCGGCCCTTGGCATTCATGGGGTGGGCGCTGATGCCCTGGATGTTTACCAGAGCGGTGCCGGCGTTAAAGGTTTCATAGACCACTTCGCCTACGGCGCTGCTGTCGATGGTGTAGGCAAAGGCCACCGGGAACCGGCTGTAATCCATGGCTTTGGACCCTTTGAGCCCCACTTCTTCGTCGGGGACAAAGGCCACGTAGATGTCCCCATGGTAAATTTCCGGATGGGTGTACAGGGTATGGAGCATGGTCATGATGTTGGCAATGGCTGCCTTGTCATCGGCGCCCAGTACGCTGGTGCCGTCGGTAAAGACAATGTCCTGGCCGATATAGTCCGCCAGTTCCGGATGTTCCGCTGCCTTCATGACAATATGTTTTTCCGGGTTCAGGTTCACATCTCCGCCAGGATAGGCTTTCACCACCTGGGGATGGACAATGGGGCTCAGGTTTACGTCCGCCGTATCCAGGTGGGCGCAGAAACCGATGGCCGGTACGGTACCCGTAAAGTCCTTGGGCAGGTTGGCCGGCAGATAGCCGGTGAGTACGCATTGTTCGCTGAGCCGCAGATCTTCCAGATCCATCAGTTCCAGTTCCACCTCCAGCTGCTTGGCAATGTGCCATTGGGTGGGAGAACTGGGAACCCCGCCGCCGGCCCGGCTTTGGGAGGGAATATTTACATAACGCAGGAAACGTTCCAGTAATTCGTCAGAAATTTGAGTCATAACAAAACCTCCTTTGGAATCATTCTTCTTAGTATTATAACACAAAAGCCCTGTTGCCCCGGTATTTTACTGGAAAAATGTTTCTTTTTGTAAGGGTTAAGCAGAATGGAAAAAGCGTTTTGAATAAGGGGAATTTTTTTCTAAAAGTCCATTGAAAAAAATACGAAAATCCTGTAAAGTGTTAGGGTACCCATTTTACGGACGGAGTGTTCCCTTTTTACCGAAGGGACGTCCCGGAAGAGAGAAAAGAGAGGCAAAAAATGCTGCAACGGAAAATCGAAAAGTTTCTGCAGACCTGGAAGCAGGTACCCAATCACAACCCCTTGGTGATCAAGGGCTGCCGCCATTGCGGCAAAACCACGGCCATGAAGGAATTCGCCAAAAAGGAATACGACCATGTGGTTTATTTGAATTTCCAGGATAAGCCGGATTATGCGGCAATTTTTGAAGACTCCCAGGATGTGAATTACCTGGTAATGCTGATTACGGCTCTGGCCGGTCCGGATACGGTGTTCGAACCCCATAAGACGGTGCTGCTGTTAGATGAAATCCAGGAATGCCCTAAGGCCCATGCGGCCCTGAAGGCCTTTAAGCTGGACGGCCGGTACGATGTGATTGCCGCAGGCTCCCTTTTGGGGGTCAAGGGTTACGGCAATGGTTCTGCCATGATTCCCGTGGGCTACGAAACGGTGGTCAACATGGTTCCCCTGGACTTTGAGGAATTTCTCTGGGTGAACGGCATTACGTCCCCGGTGCTGGACCTGCTGCGCAAAAGCCTGGCAGAAGAAACCCAGGTGCCGGAAGCCCTGCATCTGCGGCTTAACGAATTGCTGAAGCTGTACGTGCTGGTAGGCGGTATGCCCGGGGTGGTAGCCGACTATGTGGAACACAAGGATCTGAACCGGGTGTACCAGCTCCAGCGGGAAATTCTCCAGGATTATGAAGAAAACCTGTTTGTGAAGGTGAACAAACGGGCCCAGGCCAAGCTGCGGGAATGCCTGGAAGTGGTCCCCCAGCAGCTGAGCAAGGAAAACAAGAAGTACCAGTACGCCCAGCTGAAGCGGGGGTCCAAGGCTTCCCAGTTTGAGGGAACCCTCCAGTGGCTGGAAGAAGCCGGTCTGGTAACCCGCTGCTATAACCTGACGGAACCGGGCCTGCCCCTGGAACGCCATGCCATTGACTCCATTTTCAAAGTGTACCTGAAAGATGTGGGGTTGTTTGCTGCCATGCTGGAAGGGGAAGAACGAGCCGCCCTTCTGGAAGGTAATCTGAACGGCTGCCAAGGGGCCATTTACGAAAGCCTGGCGGCGGACCTTTTGGCCAAAAGCGGCCGGAAACTGTACTACTACCACAAGAACTCCGGGTTGGAAGTGGACTTTGTCATCCGCTGCCAGTCCCAGAGTACCCTGGTGAAAGCAACGCCGTCCACGGGCAATACCAAGAGCTTGAAAACCATTCTCCAGCAGCCGGAAACCTACCATGTGGAACAGGCCATCCAGCTGGGGTTGGGCAATGTAAACCGGCAAACCCGGAGCGGTATTTTGGAACTGCCCATGTATATGGGCTTTTTGCTGAGCCAGTATTAAGGACGGCGGAAGCTGCCCTCTAGAAGAAGGGGTGAAACTATGGGTTTGGAATTTAATCTATCTGCGTATCCGTATCCTTCCCGCCGGCGGGTGATTTTTGCCCGGCATGGTATGGTCTGCACCGGTCAGCCGCTGGCTGCCCAAGCAGGCCTGCGTATGCTCCAGGCGGGGGGCAATGCTGTGGATGCGGCCATTGCCACGGCTATCTGCCTGACCGTGGTGGAGCCTACCAGCAATGGCCTGGGCAGTGATGCCTTTGCCATTGTGTGGATGAAGGATAAGATGTATGGGTTGAACGGCAGCGGTCACGCACCGGCTTCCTTGAACCGGGAAAAATTGGCCAAGCTGGGCATTACGGAAAAAATGCCCATCCGGGGTTGGATTCCGGTTACGGTGCCGGGAGCACCGTCCGCCTGGTCCGTACTGCACAAGCGCTTTGGCCGTCTGCCTTTTGCCAAATTGTTTGAACCGGCTATAGAGTACGCTTCCCAGGGCTATCCCCTGTCCCCGATTATTGGGCAGCTGTGGAAGGAAGGGGAGCAGGTTTTCCTGCCCTTTAAGGACGACCCTGCTTTTCAGGGCTGGTTCCAGACCTTCTACAAGGGCGGCCGGGTGCCGGAAGTGGGTGAACTGGTTACCCTGCCGGATCACGCCAAAAGCTTAAAAATCCTGGCGGACAGCCATTGCGAAGCCTTTTACCGGGGCGAGCTGGCAGAAGCCATGGACCGCTTCAGCCGGGAAACCGGCGGCTATCTCCGGAAGGAAGACCTGGCGGGCTATGAAGCCCAGTGGGTGGAACCCATCCAGGTGAACTACCGGGGCTACAATGTGTGGGAGATTCCCCCCAATGGCCACGGTATTACGGCTCTGATGGCCCTCAATATTATGAAGGGCTTTGACCTGCCGGAACGGGAAACCGTGGACAGCTACCATAAACAAATCGAAGCCATGAAACTGGCCTACTCCGATGCCCAGGAATTCGTAGCCGACCCCCGCTATATGCGGACTAAGGTGGAAGACCTGCTGAGCGAGGACTATGCGGCAGCGCGCCGGGCCCTGATTGGGGAAAAGGCTTTGCAGCCCCAGCACGGGGATCCCTTCAGCGGCGGCACGGTATACCTGTGTACGGCGGACGGGGAAGGAAACATGGTTTCCTACATCCAAAGCAATTTCCGGGGGTTTGGCTCCGGGATTGTGATTCCGGGCTATGGCCTGGCCCTGAACGACCGGGGCCTGAACTTCTCCCTGGATCCTTCCAAGGACAATTGCCTGGCCCCCAACAAGAAGCCCTATCATACCATTATCCCAGGCTTTTTGACCAAGGACGGCAAGGCCGTGGGGCCCTTTGGGGTCATGGGCGGTTTTATGCAGCCCCAGGGCCATCTCCAGGTGATGCTCAATACCTTGGACTTCCACCTGAATCCCCAGGCTGCCCTGGATGCACCCCGGTGGCAGTGGATTCGGGACAAAAAGGTAGAAATTGAAGACGGGGTAAGCCCGGAAATCATTGCAGGCCTGCGGGAACGGGGCCATGAAATTACCGTAAAAAGTGAAAAAAGCGCCTTCGGACGGGGCCAGATTATCTGGCGCCGGGAAGACGGCGTCCTGGTGGGAGCTACGGAACCCCGGACGGACGGAACGGTGGCTGCCTGGTAAGGCGCCCCAATATAGGAAGCGTTTCTCTGCCTTAGGGCCGGGGGCGCTTCTTTTTTTGCGGCCGCAGGCTGCAGGAAGTTAGTTTATAAAAACTGGTTAAGAAAATCTGCTATTCCTTTAACTTATCCCTACCTATAGCCAACCAGGGAAATACCCCTGCAATAGAAAAGTCCTTATAAAAATAGCAAGAAAATGGAAGAAGAATAAGCAATATTCATAGTTATAGCGTTTTAAAATTTTATAAAACAATAGAACATACGGATAGGCATGAAAATGCGTTGAATTTTGCCTAAAAATGTTGCATTATCAAGTTAGTTCGTACTATAATGAGGAAAGTCAAATTGGACTATAACCTCCCCGGATGATACTGGAGTGTGGTGCAGACGCAATTACAATGCGGCTTTTGGGCGGGAATTAGGACGCCCCCCAAAGGATTGCGGCTGCAGCGGACTCATGTGAAACGTTCTCCTAATGGGCCAAATGCTCCGGGCAATTTACGGAAAGGTGGCAATGGATATGGAAAGAGAAGATTGGGTAAAAACGGGATTGGTAGCTGGAGGGGCTGTACTGGGTCTTTTGGGTGAAAAGCTGGTAAAATCCAAGCTGATGAAAAAAGCCCTGGTCAAGAGCACGGCCGCTGCCCTGCGGGTGCAAAAATGCGCTTCTGAAAGCACTGCCTGCCTGCAGGCACAAGCCGATGACATTGTAGCGGCTGCCAAGGAAGAAAACAAGAAAATTGAAGAAGCAGAAGCTGCTGCAGAAGCTGCTGAAGCTGCCCAAACGCCGGTTATCGAAGACGCTGCGAAATAAGCCCCGTTCCCTAGGGTCAAAACAAGGGAGCGAGAGCCATGAAATTTCAAATTCAAAATGAGGTTCCAGGCCGCCTGCGGGTGCGCTGCCTGGCCCAGGAGGGGCGGAAAGTCCGCTCTTTTGACCTGGAGCAGGGAGCTGCCATTTTAGGGGGCTTGGAACGGGTTGCCGGCGTCCGCAAGGTGAAGCTGTATTCCAGCGCCGCCGGCATTGCCGTCTTTTATGAACAGGATTTGGCAGGCGATAACCGCCAGGGGATTATTACCGCCCTGGCCCGGCTGAACATGAACGATCCGGAACTGCGGAAGGCCACCAAGGAGAAGGCGGGCTCCCTGCAGCTGAACCGGCAATACCGGAACCGGCTGATTGGGCTGGTAACCCGGCATTTTGCCTGCAAGTTCTTCCTGCCCCTGCCGCTTCGGATGATTCGCTCCTGGTACCATACCTTGGGCTTTATCCGCCTGGGGCTCCGGTCCCTGCGTCAGGGCCGGCTGGATGTGCCGGTGCTGGATGCGACGGCCATTACGGCAGCCATGCTGCAGAACGACCTGTCCACGGCGGGCAGCGTTATGCTGCTGCTCCATATTGGGGAACTGCTGGAAGAATGGTCCTACCGGAAGTCCGTCCACGACCTGGCCGAGAATATGTCCCTGCACATTGACACGGTCTGGAAAGTGGTGGAAGGTACGGAAGTGGAAGTACCCCTGGCCGAAATTGCGGACGGGGATCTGGTCAGCGTAAAGATGGGCTCCACCATTCCTCTGGATGGGGAAGTGACGGCTGGGGAAGCCTTGGTCAACCAGGCTTCCATGACCGGGGAATCCCTGCCGGTGGAAAAGAAGCCGGGGCTTACGGTGTACGCCGGAACGGTGGTGGAAGATGGGGAAATTACCGTGAAGGTCAAGGGCGGCGCTGGTGCCACCCGCTACGACCGGATCGTGGAAATGATCCAGGCTTCCGAAAGCTTCAAATCCAACCTGGAAAGCAAGGCCGCCCATTTGGCGGACAAGCTGGTGCCCTGGTGCTTGGGCGGTACCGTCCTGACCTACCTGCTGACCCGGAACGTTATGCGGGCCATGTCCATCCTGATGGTGGACTTCTCCTGTGCACTGAAGCTGTCCATGCCTCTTTCGGTGCTGTCCGCCATGCGGGAATGCAGCACCCATAAGATTACCGTCAAGGGCGGCAAGTTCCTGGAAGCGGTAGCGGAAGCGGATACCATTGTCTTTGACAAGACTGGTACCCTGACCCTGGCCAAACCCAAGGTGGCCGATGTCTTGTGCTTCAGCGGGTACGACCGGAGCACGGTGCTGCGGTATGCTGCCTGCCTGGAGGAGCATTTCCCCCATTCGGTGGCCAACGCCATTGTGCGCCAGGCTGCGGAAGAGGGCCTGACCCACGAGGAAATGCACAGCAAGGTGGAATATATTGTGGCCCACGGGATTGCTTCCCAGGTGGAAGGGAAACGGATTGTTATCGGTTCCGGCCACTTTATTTTTGACGATGAGCACTGCGTTATCCCGGAAGGGGAAGAAGCCATCTACGAAAGCCGGCCGGAAGAATATTCCCATATCTATATGGCCCTAAACGGCAAGTTGATGGCCATTATCTGCATTCAGGATCCTCTGCGGCCAGAAGCACCCCAGGTGCTGCGGAATCTGCGGCAGGCGGGCTTTAAACGCCTGGTCATGATGACTGGGGACAGCGAGCGGACGGCAGCGGCGGTAGCGGCCAAAATCGGGGTGGACCAGTTCTACGCCGAAGTGCTGCCGGAAGATAAGGCACGATTTGTAGAAGAAGCCAAGGCCCAAGGCCATACGGTGGTGATGGTAGGGGACGGTATCAACGATTCCCCGGCCCTGTCGGCGGCAGACGCCGGCGTTGCCATTGCCGAAGGAGCGGATATTGCCCGGGAGATTGCGGACATTACCATTTCTGCCCACGACCTGCAGCAGCTGGTGGTGCTGAAGCAGCTGAGCACCCTATTGATGCGCCGGGTAAACTTCAACTATGACTTTGTGGTATCCTTTAACGCCGGGCTCATTGGTTTGGGCGTATTAGGCATTCTGCCTCCGGCTACCACGGCTTTGCTGCACAATGGGTCCACCATTGCCATCAGTCTGCACAGCATGACGGATCTGATGGAAGCCTAACTTAAAAGAATGAACTGATAAGTATATAGAAAAAAAGGAAGTTCCTTTAGGAACTTCCTTTTTTTACTGTTCGCAATGCAAAATGTACCAAATCCTCCAGCAGCTGCTCCGGCGATTTTCCTTCCGGATTAAAGGGAAGGGTATGCTCCTTCAGCAGGAACAGCAGTTCGGTAATGGCTTCCAGCAGGAAAGCCGCATAGGCATAATCCCGTGCTTCTGGGGTTCCAGCTGGCTGCGGAGAATTTCCTGAAGGTAGCGGGTGAGCCGCTCCAAGGGCGTTCCCCCTGCTGCTTCCACTTCCTCCTGGAGCCGGGAAAGTTCCTGGCATTCTTCTTTGACAACGGCCTGGTACAGGGCGGCCTTGCCGCCAAAGTAGTAGGAAATCAGGGCGCTGTTGCAGCCGGCGGCCTGGGCAATGGCGAGGATGGATACATTCCGGTATTCTTTGGCGTCAAACAGGGCAGCGCCGCTGCGAAGCAGGCGTGCCTTGGTGCGCTCCGGGTTGCGTTTGATCATGGCGGGTCTTCCTTTCCCAGTGCTGGCTAAATTGCTGACGGTTCGCTTTATCCCTTATTATAGCCCCTCCCCGTGCGGAAGACAATCCAGCCGGAAGTGGGAAGAACACGGGTTTTTCTGTTATAATGGACGGGCAGAACAAAAGGAAAGGATGAACGGAATGGAAACAATCTTATTGGGCGCCGTGCTGGGGGTTCTGGTACTGGTGCTGCTGCTGTTGTGGAAACTATACGGAGCGCTGGCCGCCCGGGAAGAAGTGCTGCGCCAGCAGGCCCGGGAAGATGCGGACCGGCTCCGGGACAGCCTGGACCAGAAGGTGACCCTGTCCATGGGTGTGGTCAGCGACCGGCTGGGGCAGGTAAGCCGCGGCCTGGGGTCCATGCAGAGCCTGGCCCAGGGGGTGGGGGACCTGAAAAAGGTGCTTACCAACGTAAAGAACCGGGGTATCTGGGGGGAAATGCAGCTGGGGAACCTGTTGGCAGATATGCTGGCCCCGGACCAGTACGGCACCAATGTGGCCGTCCGGCCCCGGAGTCAGGAACGGGTGGAATTTGCCATCCGGCTGCCGGGACGGACCGGTGAAGGGCCGGTGTGGCTGCCCATTGACGCCAAATTTCCCCTGGAAGATTACCAGCGGTTGGTGGAGGCCCGGGAGGCCGGGGACGGGGACGGGGAAACCCTGGCCCTGAAGCAGCTGGAATTGCGGTTAAAAAGCGAGGCCCGGGATATTCGGGACAAGTATATTGCCCCGCCCTATTCCACGGATTTTGGGCTGCTGTACCTGCCTCTGGAGGGGCTTTTTGCGGAAGCGGTATCCCTGCCGGGCCTGGTGGGGGAACTCCAGCGGAAGTACCGGGTGACCCTGGCGGGTCCCACTACCCTGGCGGCGCTCATCAACAGCCTTCAAATGGGGTTCCGGACCCTGGCCGTGCAAAAACAGACCAGCCAGGTTTGGCGGCTGGTGGCCCAGATCAACAATGATTTGGGAACTTTCCAGCTGGCGGTGGAGAAGGCGGAGAAAAAGCTGGAAGAAGCCCAAAATGCCCTGGAAACCGTGGGAAACCGGACCCGGATATTGAAAAAACATTTAGAACAGGCAGAAAAATTTACACAGGCCCTTGACAATCCGGACAAAAGTGATTAGACTTGTAATCAAGTTCTTGTATCACCTAAATTCATATAGAAAATTGTCTATGAAGGAACCAAGTACACATGATCTTTTCCTACAGAGAGTTGCTGGCAGTGAAAAGCAGCGGAAGATGGTGTGGAATCCACTCCGGAGATGGTGGGGGCAGCAACCCACCCGGCCAAGCCGTTACACTGGAAATGAGGCTGCACCGCAGCGAAATAAGGTGGCACCACGTGAGAGATCTTCTCCCGTCCTTGACATACCCATTTAGGGGGTCAAGAACGGGAGTTTTATTTTTCTTAAAGGAGAGATAACAATGGACAAGAAAAAAGTCATCGTGGTAGAGCGTATTTCGGACAAAGGCGTGGAAATGCTGAAAAACCAGCCGGATTTGGAAGTGGATGTAAAATTTGACATTCCTCGTGAAGAGTTATTAAAGATTGTGGGAAAATACGATGCCATTGTGGTGCGCAGCGTAACCAAAATCAACGAAGAATTTTATCAGGCAGCCACCAACCTGAAGGTGGTGGGCCGTGCCGGCAACGGGGTAGACAACATCGATATTGCCGGAGCTACCCAGCGGGGCATCATTGTGGTGAATACTCCGGAAGCCAACGTAATTTCGGCCGCTGAACATACCATTGGCCTGATGCTGGCTTCCTGCCGGAATACGGTACGGGCCCAGAAGATGATTGAAAGCAAGGTCTGGGACCGGAAGGACCTGAAGGGCGTGGAACTGTACCACAAGACCCTGGGGATTATCGGCCTGGGCCGGATTGGTACCTTGGTTACCAAGCGGATGCAGGCTTTTGAAATGAAGGTTATTGCCTACGATCCCTACATTCCCGACAGCCGGTTCAAACGGCTGGGGGTAGAAAAATGTGAAACCCTGGATGAGTTGCTGGCCCAAGCCGATATTATCACCATCCATACTCCCAAGACGGAAGAAACCATCAATATGCTGGGCAAGGCCGAACTGGCCAAATGCAAGGACGGGGTTCGCCTGGTGAACTGCGCCCGGGGCGGCTTGTACAACGAACAGGCTGTAGCTGACGCTATCAAGGCTGGCAAGGTAGCCAGCATCGGTTTGGACGTACTGGTAGATGAACCCAAACCCATTTCCCCCTTGATTGGCCTGAACCAATGCGTACTGACGCCCCACTTGGGCGCTGACACGGTGGAAGCCCAGGACAAGGTGGGCATCGCCATTGCCGAAGAAGTGGTAAACGTACTGAAGGGCCAAATGGTGCCCAACGCTGTGAACCTGCCGGCCCTGCATCCCCAGGAACTGGAAGGCATGGCTGGCTATCTGCAGCTGGGCGAATGCCTGGGCAAGTTCTATTACCAGCTGGAGAAAGACCCGGTGGACAAGGTGGAGATCATCTACCAGGGACCGGCTGCCCATCTGGAAACCAACCTGATTACCCGCAGCATCTTGAAGGGCCTGTTTGACCCCATCCTGAAGGAACGGGTCAACGTGGTCAACGCCGAACTGGCCGCCGAGAACCGGGGCGTAGCCGTGGTGGAAGGCAAGGTCAATGGGGAAGACCGGGTGAACCGGATCAGCCTGCGGGTGTACAGCGGGGAAAAGGTCTTTACCGCAGCCGGAACGGTTGCGCCGGACAATACGCCCCATATTACGGAACTCCAGGGCTATGCCTTTGATGTGGTACCGGCACCCTATATGCTCCTGGCCAAGAACGATGATAAGCCGGGCATGATTGGGCAGATTGGTACTCTGATGGGAGCCGCCCATGTGAACATTGCCACCATGCAGGTGGCCCGGGATATGGATAAGGGCAGCGCTATGATGGTAATGACCGTGGACAGCACCGTGGATAAGAGCACCCTGCAAATTGTGGCAGGTTTGGACGGCATCAATTCTGCGGACTTTGTAAAATTGTAAAAATAATAGACAGCAAAAAGGAGTGCAGCCAGGGGGCCGCACTCCTTTTTTGATTGCTGAAACTGGGTCAGCTTTTGGCCCTGTTTTGTACCAGCCGGAAACTGTTGCAGGCACACAGGCCCCCCGCTGCGTTGCCGGCGGAAATGACCAGAATCCGCAGGAGGGCATCCCCATTCATCCGGCCTGCCATAAAGAAGTAGAACATATCCGCAATGCTGTGTTCGTAGCCGCTGAGAACGAAAACGATTACCCCCAGGAAGACGGCCAGGTACTTTCCGGGAACGTGGGGAGCACTGCGGTAGCCTTCCACCGCCAGGAACACGAAAATATTGCAGAAAAACCCCAGGATGAACAGGCTCAGCAGGCTGTCCTGGCTCTTGGCATAAACCAGGGCCTGGGCCGCGCTGCGGCTGGCAATCACTACCCGGGTTTGGGATAGGAGCAGGGCCGTAAGGCCGGTACCCACCAGATTCCCCAGCCAAATCAGGGGCAGTTTCAGGGCGTAGGCAGCGTCCTGCTGCAGGGCATAGCACGCCCGGCCGGTAAACAGGGCAAAACCGTACTGGCAGATGGTCAAAAGGCCAATGCAGAACAGACAGGCGCCCAGGAGCCGGTTGGATTGGGCTACAAAGGCGGCACCTCCCAGGCCGATGCAGACCCCGGCGAGGATTGCAGAAGCGAAAAGTTTCAGTTGTTCCATGGTATTCCCCTCTCAGAAGCAAAATATAAGCTGCCAAAAGCGGCAGAGGTGATTCTACTTCCACTATACCTGAGGCAGGAAAACTTGTCAAAAGAAAGCGTACAATAAAGTTGAGTTAACCAGTAATAAATATAAGAACTTTTAATATTTGCCTTGCCAAAATAGGAAAAATGCCGGGAAAACAGCTGAAATGCCTGTCTGAAAACTTCGCTTAGATGGACAATATGGATAAAAATCCCGTTCTTCTTTACAAATTAGGAGAAAAATCTGCAAAGAACAAGGCTAAAAAGGCTGTTTTGAAAATATTTCAATATACCTGCATTAAAAACTAATTTTGAAGCCGTTGAAAAGTACGTGAAATTTAGGTAAAATATTACCATTCTAAATTTTTTCTCATTTTTTTTCTTTTTTTACAGAGGGGGATGACCTATGCAATTCGATTTAGTTGGTTTTTTCCTGAATCCATTGGTCCTGCTGTTTTTGACCATGGCTTTGGGAAACATGTTCGGTGAACTGCAGTTCAAGAAGTTCAAGTTCGGTATCACCGGGACCCTGTTTGTGGGCCTGGGCATCGGCTACTTCCTGACCCAGTACGCCGCCACCATCGCCAAGGGCAGCAAGTATTTTGCTACTGCCACCACCATCATGCAGGGGAAAGTAATCAACGGCACCCTGATGAACCTGTCTTTGCTGATTTTCCTGGTTGGTACCGGTCTGTTGGCCGCCAAGGACATGAAGTACGCCATCAGCAAATTCGGCCGTCAATTTGTGATTCTTGCCATTTTTATTCCGTTTGTAGGCGCTGTTTGTTCCTATGGCTTCTCCAAAGCCCTGGACAACATGAGCCCCTACCAGATTACCGGTACCTACACCGGCGCTCTGACCAGCTCCACCGGCCTGGCTGCTGCTACGGAATCTTCCGATTCTGAATCCCGGCGGATTGCCCAGGATTTCCAGAATCAGGACCAGAAGACCCAAAAGAAGATGCTGGCCATCATCAACGGGGCCAAGGCTCGGGATGCCAAGCTGCGCAACCAGCCGGTTCCTGAAACCATGACCGTAGAAAATACCCAGAGCCTGAAAAACGAAGACGTTGAAGTGTTCGTTACGGAAGCCAAAGCCGGCGTAGGCGTTGGCCATTCCATCGGTTATCCTTTCGGCGTACTGTTCCTGATCATCGCCGTAAACGTAATTCCCAAAATCTTTGGGTTTGACGTGGAAAAGGAAAAAGAAGAGTACTTTGCCCAAAAGGCCTTGGATATTAAAAAGAATGAAAACCTGGCCGTGGACAAGATGCCGGAAGTTCCCCTGGACTTTATCGGTTTCTCCCTGGCAGCCTTCCTGGGCTTCCTGCTGGGTTCCATTAAGATTTACCTGGGACCTTTGGGGATGTTCTCCCTGGGTTCTACCGGCGGCGCCATCATCGTTTCCTTGATTCTGGGCGCTGTGGGCAAACTGGGTCCCATCCACTTCCGCATGAACTCCATGGTGCTGGGCAAGATGCGTACCTACTTCCTGTCCGTGTTCCTGGCTGGTACCGGCCTGAACTACGGCTTCCGGGTGGTGGATGCCATCACCGGCGCTGGCTACATGATCGTAATCATTTCTTCCCTGGTAGCCATCCTGTCCATCCTGTTCGGCTTCCTGCTGGGCCGCTACTGCTTCCACATCAACTGGACCCTCTTGTGCGGCGCCATCACCGGCGGCATGACCTCCGCTCCTGGCCTGGGTGCTGCCATTGATGCCATTGAATGCGATGAACCGGCTGTATCCTACGGTGCTACCCAGCCCCTGGCTACCCTGTTCATGGTAATCTTCTCCATCATCATCCATAAGCTGCCTATCTGATGCAGCTGTCCAAAATTGTCTGCCAAAGCCCTTGGGGTTCTGGCAGACAATTTTTTATGGCTTGGCAGGAAACTGCCCTGCGTAAGAAATTTGTGCTAAAATGTTGGTAAAACAACGGACTATTCTTTCCGTTTTGCTATAATACAAGCAAGGGGGGAGGAACATGCAGGCAGGAACTGTTTTTTCATTGGTACAAAACAACCAGCCCGTAGAAGGCTGCACCATTTCCGGACAGCTGTTTCCAGGGAAACAGGCAGAGGCCCTGCTTTTCTCGTTGGCTCAGGGAACGTCCATCAGCGCTGAGAGTTATCCTCAGGGACGGCTTTATTTGGGCCTTGCAGGAGAGCTGGTACTTCAGGATCCGGAGGAGCAGCGCCAGGTAGGCGCCGGTCAGGTGGCCTTTCGCAAGGGCGGCAGCTTGACCAAGCTTCTGGCTCCCCAAGCTGCAATTTATGCAGAAATTCCCATCAAGGAGGAAAAAAACATGGCAATGGCATTGGATGCAGGAAAAGTAATGAAGCTGGCTGACCTGGTTCCCTACCAGGCAGGCAAAATCGTCAACCGGGATCTGGTGGACGAGGCACATATGAAGTTTGTGGTGCTGAGCTTTGCCGGCGGAACAGCGCTGCCGGAACACGCTGCACCGGGCCAGGCCCTGATTTTCGCCCTGGATGGGGAAGCAGTCATTACCTACGAAGGCAAGGACCATCTCATTAAGGCAGGGGAAAACTTCGTCTTCGCTCCCGGCGGCCTTCACGCCGTCCGGGTGGAGCAGGGACAGCAGTTTAAGATGGCCCTGCTGCTAAATCTCTAAGCATTGAACATAAGGAATACCCTGGATTGAAGATTTTCATAGGGGGCGTGCAGCGGCGCGTCCCCGCTTTTTTTTGCCCGAAAGGGGAAGTGGGGTACCTGAAAACACCTTTACAGAATTATCAAAATTGCTGTAGAATATTTGTATACAAAAAACACAGGAGGCATTTTCCCATGGACACCAACAATCTCCGTTATTTTGCCGCTGTGGCCAAGTATGGTTCTATTACCCAGGCGGCCAAGGCCATGTATATTTCCCAGCCCCAGCTGAGCCACATCATCAAGCAGCTGGAACAGGAAATGGGCCTGACCTTGTTTCGGCGGACCAGCCAGGGCACCCGGCTTACCGTGGACGGCCAGCGGGTTTTGAGCCACTGCAAGGTGATTCTCAGGGAAATGGACAGGCTGGAAAATATGGCCAGTACCCAGAAAATGGACCACAGCCGCCTGAATGTCAGTATGACCCGGTTTTCCCATACTTCCGAGTGTTTTAACGAAATCTGCCGGAAGTACCAGGATATCGACAGTTTTTCCAGCCACCTGTGCGAAGCAGCCACCATGAATGTGGTGGAGCAGGTGAAAAGCGGGTATTCCAATGTAGGGGTGATCCATGTTTCTACCCAGCGGCCGGACCTTACCGGGTACTTTGCCCAGCAGGGCCTGACCTACCTGCCGCTGGCCTGCTTTAAGCCCTATGTGTGCCTGTCCAAGGAGCATGAGCTGATCCGCCGGCACGGCCGGAAGGGTATCCATATCCAGGACTTGCAGGACTACGGCTTTGTCCGGTACATGGGGCAGTATGAGGACTTTATTTATCATATCAGTACGGAAAAGGGGCCTATAGACCTGAACGAGGCCCGGAAGATTGTTTACGTCAACGATCGGCAGGAACAGATGCGGCTGTTGTCCAAAACCAATTTCTTTACGGTGGGGATTATGGAATTTCCGGACCAGGGGGCCATGTACGGGGTGATTTCCGTGCCCCTTTTGGGCTGCCAGGAACATCTGCGCTTTGGGATTATTTTGCGGCAAAATGCAATTTTATCCCAAATGGAGGAGGATTTTATCACCCTGCTGCAGAATCAATACCATAAACTCCAGGCACAGGAAGCGGACCTTTTATCGGCTTCGTAAATACCCCCTATGTAAATCATCTATTTCCTGCATGGATTCATCTTATCTTATAATGAATTTGTGAAGTTTTCGCAAGATTCGAAAATAGGAGGATGAACGAAGATGATGGAATTTTTGGATGCATTGGACAGTGTGCTGTATTATCCCATCCTGCTGGTGGTCATGGGGGCTGCCGGTTTGTACTTTAGTGTGCGCATGGGCTTTGTGCAGCTGCGGCGGCTGCCGGAAGCCATTCACCTGGTGATGGCCAAACCGGCGGATGGAAGTACTACCTCTCCTTTTCAGGCACTGATGGTTTCCACGGCGGCCTGTGTGGGAACCGGGAATATCATCGGGGTATCCACGGCCATTTGTTTGGGGGGACCGGGGGCTGTGTTCTGGATGACCTTGATGGCGATTATTGGGGCGGCTTCTTCCTTTACGGAATGCACCCTAGCCCAGATCTTCAAGCGGCGGAAAGAGGACGGTTCCTCCTACGGGGGCCCGGCCTACTACATTGAAGATGCCCTGCACAATAAGGCTCTGGCAACTGCCTTCGTTATTTTCCTGCTGCTGACCTATTCCTTTGGGTTCAACCTTCTGTGCTCCTACAATGTGCAGTCCACCTTTTCCGTCTACAGCTTTTATAATCCGTCGGTAACCCCGGCCATTATTGGGGCTATTATGGCAGCCTTGGTAGGAATCTGCGTACTGGGCGGTTCCAAGGCCATTGAAAAAGCTGCCAGCCTGCTGGTACCCGTTATGGGGGTGGCGTATGTTGTCGTTACGGTGGTGGTTTTGGTGATGAATTATCAAGTTCTTCCGCAGGTTATCGAAACCATTTTTGCGGATGCATTCAACTTCCGGGCTATTTTTGGCGGTATCGGCGGGTCCTGCCTGGTCATGGGCATTAAACGGGGGCTCTATTCCAACGAAGCTGGGGTGGGCAGTGCGCCTAACGCAGCAGCTTCCGCCACTACCACCCATCCGGTAAAACAGGGACTGGTGCAGATGCTGTCCGTATACATCGATACGGTCATCCTGTGCAACGCTACGGCACTGATGTGCCTGGTGTCCGGGGTGCAGGGCAATGCAGAAAATGCCGGGGCTGTATGGGTACAAACGTCCTTGTATCAGGTGCTGGGCAGCTTTGGCCCTATGTTTATCACCGTGGCCATGATTTTGTTCTCCTTCACTACGCTGATAGGGAACATTTACTACTGCCAGAACGGACTGGCCTATCTGAACCATAAAAAGATGCCCAGTCAAGGCTTTATGAAGGGTTTCTACCTGTATGCCGTCTTGATTGTCTTTGTAGGCGCCATTATTCCTATGGCAGCAGCCTGGGATTTGGCAGACATTATGATGGGCGGCATGACCCTGATCAACCTGACGGCCTGCCTGCTGCTCAGCGGGGTGGTTGTCAAGGCATATCAGGATTATTGCAAACAAAAGGCTGCCGGGCTGGATCCCCAGTTCCTGGGCTCCGCCATTGGCCTGAAACCCAGCGAAATTGAATTTTGGAAGGACGGCACGGAAAGCCACGAAGAAACTGACGAGGACGACGAAGGGCTGGAAGCGTTAAGCAATCATGCTGGTCCTTCCTTGTAAAACTTGGCTTTATAAAATAGCTTGACCTAAGAAGGGGGAAAGGGCAATGGTTTTGGAAAAGAAAGAAGTACAGCAAATCCTGGATGATGCGTTAAACGAAGGGCGCAGCGTCCTGTACGAGGGCAAGGTGGCCAGTTATATTCCTGAACTGGCCAAGGCCAACTCTGGCAATCTGGGTGTGTGCATTATGAAAAAAGATGGCAGCGTTTACAGCGCCGGGGATGATAATATTCCCTTTACCATCCAAAGTATTTCCAAAACCTTTGGCCTGATTCTGGCCCTGCAGACTGCCGGCTACGACAAGGTATTCAGCAAAATCGGCATGGAACCTACTGGAGACCGGTTTGACAGCATTCTGCAGCTGGAACTGAAGGATTGGCGTCCCTTTAACCCCATGATCAACGCCGGAGCCATTGTGACCACCAGCTGCATCGAAACTCCGGACCCTTTCGGTTCCTTCCTGGAACTGGTCCGGAAGCTGTGTGACAATCCCAAAATCCGGCTGAACGAATGCGTGTACCAGTCCGAGAAAAAGACCGGCACCCGGAACCGCTCCATCGCCTTTTTGCTGAAAAGCGACCATGTGCTGGACGGGGAACCGGAAGAGGTACTGGATGTCTATTTTCGGATGTGCTCTGTTATGGTTACCGCCCGGGATTTGGCCCACTACGGCATGATCCTGTCCAACCACGGGGTGGACCCCAAAACCGGGGAACAGCTGGTGGATTCCAAGATTATCCGGATTGTGACCACCCTGATGATGCTCTGCGGGATGTACGACGAATCCGGGGAATACGCAGTGAAAGTGGGGCTGCCCAGCAAAAGCGGCGTAGGCGGCGGGATTTGCGCCGTCGCCCGGCAGGGCGTGGGCATTGGGACCTTCGGTCCCATGCTGAACAAGAAGGGCAACAGTGTAGGGGGCATGAAAATCCTCCAGGTCCTTTCCGACCGGCTGGGCCTGCACGTATTTGATTCCAAAGCGTTCTAATCTCATTGCTATAGATAAACTCCCTCTTTTTTCGAAAAAGGCCTGTGCAGCTCCAGCACGGGCCTTTTTCATGGTATAATAAAAACTTGAGACAAATAACCTGTACCCAATGGGGCAGTACGCAAACAAGGAGGCAATACCATGGACCTGGCACCCAAACTCACCATGCTGATTTCGCTTTTGATTTTCGGGACCATTGGGTTGGTGCGGCGGTTTATTCCCCTGGATTCCGTGCCGCTGGCCCTGCTCCGGGCGCTTTTGGGCTGCGTAACCCTGGTTCTCATTATGGCCGTAACCCGGCAGCCCCTGCGGCTGCGGGAGCTTTTGGCCTACAAGGGGAAACTGCTGCTATGCGGTCTTTTGCTGGGCTTGGACTGGATCTGCTTTTTTGAGTCCTTTAACTATACTACGGTTGCCGTGGCTACCCTGTGCTACTATATGGCCCCGGTCTTTATGCTGTTGGCGGCGCCCCTGGTGTTTCACGAAACCCTGGGCCCCTGGAAGCTGGCCTGCGCTGGCTGCACAATTTTGGGGATGCTGCTGGTTTCCGGGTACGTGGGCAGTACGGAAATCCAGATTCAAGGCCCGGGGGTGGTCTTTGCCCTGTTGGGAGCCCTGTTCTATGCCGGGGTTATCATCCTGAACAAGGGCATCCTGGGCCTCACCGCCTACGAAAAATCTGCCACCCAGCTGGGGATTGCGGCCCTTTTGCTGCTGCCTTACACGGCGGCAGTGGGCAAGCTGCACTTTGCCGGGGTGGGGACAACGGGAGCCCTTTTGATTCTGGTTTTGGGGGTGGTCCATACAGGACTGGCCTACGGTCTGTACTACGGCTCCCTGACCCAGGTATCCGCCCAGGCTACGGCCCTGCTCAGCTATGTAGACCCCATTACCGCAGTGCTGCTGTCCGCCTTTGTGCTCCGGGAACCCATGTCGGCCTGGCAGGCTGCCGGGGTATGCCTGGTTCTGGGCGGCATGATTGGCAGTGAAATCAAGAACCCGCTGAAAAAAGCGGCGTAAAAGAAAGAAGGAGAGGGTTATGGATCCTTTGGCACATGTATTTCATCCCGGCGATATTGTCCGGCATTTCAAATGGGAAACCTTGACTGACGAGGAAAAGAAAACCAACCGGTATCTGTATCGGATTATTGGCCCCGCCGTCCATACGGAAACCCGGGAACCCCTGATGGTCTACCAGGCCCTGTATGGGGATTTTGGGGTGTACGCCCGGCCTTCCGCCATGTTCTACAGCGAAGTGGAACACGACAAGTACCCCCAAATCCAGCAGAAATACCGTTTTGAAAAGCTGCGGAAATAAAAAGGTAAACCTATAAATATATATGGTTGACACAAATAAGAAATGCTTCTATACTGGGAAGCAGAAAACCCCAGGAATGCAGCGGCATTCCTTACCCCCATCTTCCCTCAAGGAGGGGGAACCCCTGCAAAAAACAAGTCCGGTCATTGGTGGCCCCGGGCTTGTTTTTTTATGTCCGGCAGGGGAAATTCACGGTTTTTCAAGAAAATTGCTTTTTATCCGTAATTGTCATATGATAAAGAAATCAAAGTAGTATTTTTGGGAGGCCTCCGGGGCCCTTCCTGAAATAGAATGGAGAATGCAGGATGGATAACGAAATGATACTGACCGATGACTTGCGCCGGGTGCCCCGGGAGGAACTGGACCGGCGGCTGGAGCAGCTGCGCAGAGCCCTGACCCAGGAGGACCCGGGGTGGCAGCTGGCGGTGGTGACCGAAAAGACCAGTATGTACTACTATACGGGAACCATGCAGGAAGGCGCCTATCTGGTGCGGCCCCAGGATGCGGTGCTGTGGGTCCGGCGGAGTCTCAGACGGGCCCGGAACGAATCCCTGCTGCCCGCCAGCCAGATTCGTCCCATGCACAGCTTCAGACAGGCGGCGGTCTACTATGACGATGAGCCCCCGGAGCGCATCTACCTGGACGAAAAGCACACTTCCCTGGAGTGGCTGGGGCTTTTTGGCAAATACTTCCAGACGGAGCGGTGGCAGCCCTTGAACAAACTGCTGACCCGGCTGCGCAGCGTAAAAAGCCCCTACGAGCTAGCTCTCATGGAGCGCAGCGGCCGGATTCACCAGCAGGTGCTGACCCAGGAGGTAACCGGTCTGGTCCACACGGGCATCAGCGAGGCGGAACTGGCCATTCAGCTGTATTGGAAAATGGTCCAGCAGGGCAGCCAGGGTATTGCCCGTACCAACCGGCCCACCGGGGAAGATGTGGTGGGGCTTACCTCCTTTGGCAAAAGCGCCCTGGTGCCCACGGCCTTTGACGGTCCCGGGGGCACAGATGGCACCTGCATTGCCATGCAGAGCATCGGTTCTGCCTTCCGGTTTTTGAAGCCGGGTCGGCTGATTTATTTGGACATTCCCTGCGGCTTTGACGGCTACACCACGGACAAAAGCGTGGTGTACTACTACGGAGACCTGGCAGCGGATCCTCAGGGGGAGGAAATCCGCCGGGCCTACGCCTACTGTGTGGCTCTGGAGCAGGAAACGGCTTCCCTCCTAAAGCCCGGAGCGGTGCTGGGGGAAATCTACGACCAGGTGATGGGCCATTTTGACCATCGGTACGACGGTATTTTTATGAACGGGGGAAAATTCCTGGGCCACAGCGTGGGGCTGTGCCTGGATGAAACCCCAGTAATTGCCGGCGGCGTAAGGGACCGGGCAGAGGAGAATATGACCTTTGCCCTGGAACCCAAAATCGCCCTGCCGGGCATCGGCATGGTGGGTACGGAAAATACCTACCGGATTACCAGTAAGGGTGCGCTCTGCCTCACAGGCGGCCCTCAGGAGCTGGTGATAATCCCTGCGAAAGGGTCTTCACCAGAGTCTGAAAAAATGATAAAATGAATCATTAGAGTGTGAGGAAAAGGGGAGAAACACCATGGCAGTTACGCAAAAAGAGGATTCCATCATCGATAAAGATGACTTTTTGGAAACCCAGGAAATTATCCGCAAACAGATTCAAAGCAACAGCAAGCTGACCGGTGCGCAAAAACGACAGTGCCTGCAGGTTTTGGAGGGCATTGGCCATTCCGTAATTTACGGAGGCGTGCGGCAGCACGGCATTACCAAGGCCATGCTGAAAACGGCATTTCCCGTTTTTGGCAAAATGAGTGAAGACAATCGGCACAACGACAAGGAACTGAAAGTACTCAAGGTTCTCACCTATTTGATTTATCAGGGGATTATTCAGTAATGAACGCAATTACCATCTTTTTGCTGGCCGTATCCTTATCCATGGATGCCTTTGCCGTATCGGTCTGCGGCGGGCTGAAAATGAAACCCAGCGAGCGGTTTCGGGGCGGTCTGACCTTTGGCGCCTGGTTCGGGGGATTCCAGGCGCTGATGCCTTTTTTGGGGTATGAATTGGGGCTGCATTTTGCTAAGGCGGCTTCTGCCTACTCCCATTGGATTACCCTGGTGATTCTGGGCTATATCGGCATCAATATGATCCGGGAAGCCGGAGAAGACCAGGAAGAAGAAAAGATTACCGGGTTTACCGTAATGCTGGGCCTGGCGGTGGCTACCAGCCTGGATGCCCTGGGGGTGGGCGTCAGTCTGGCCTTTTCCGCCGTGGACATTGTGCCCGTGGTACTGGAAATTGGGACCATTACCTTTTGCCTGTCCTTTCTGGGCTGTGCCTGCGGGGCCCTGATTGGTATGTGGGGCAAGGCCAACGCAGAACGGGCCGGCGGACTGGTATTGATTTCCCTGGGAATCAAGGCAGTCTTGGAACATTATCACATCTTATAAATACGGGAGCTGCTGCAGGGTGCTGCGGCGGCTCTTGTTTCGCATGTATAGAAGGAGGTGCCAGGCGTGGGTACAAAACAGCGGTGGATTATGCACGTGGATATGGATGCATTTTTTGCCTCTGTGGAGCAGCTGGACCACCCGGAATACCGGGGCAAGCCGGTGATTGTTGGCGGGTTGTCCGGCCGGGGGGTGGTTTCCACCTGTTCCTACGAGGCCCGGAAGTTCGGGGTCCATTCAGCCATGCCCATGACCCAGGCCTGGCAGCTCTGTCCGAAGGCCATTTTTGTTACCGGCCGGTATGACCGGTACACGGAATTGTCCCAGCAGATTCAGGCGATTTTTCGGGAGTTTTCTCCGGCGGTGGAGCCTTTGTCCATTGACGAGGCTTTCCTGGACCTGACAGGAATGGACAAGCTGGTGGGGGATGTGCGGACCCTGGGGCCCAAGATCAAACAAACTATCCGGGAACGCACCGGGCTCACCGCTTCTGTGGGGCTGGCCCCCAACAAATTCCTGGCCAAGCTGGCCAGTGATTTGGAAAAACCCGATGGTTTGGTAATCATTGAACCGGGGGAGGAGGCAGCCAGAATTGCGCCCCTGCCCCTTAGCAAGGTGTTTGGCCTGGGCCAGCGGTCGGTGGCAGCCCTAAAGAACCTGGGGCTAACCACCATTGGCCAATTGGCGGCCTGCGACCTTAGGGTGCTCCAGCCCCTTTTGGGACGGCAGGCGGAAGAAATCCGGAACCGGGCCCGGGGGCTGGACAGCCGGCCGGTGGTGCCGGATGAGCAGCGCAAATCCCTGGGCAAGGAAAATACCTTTGGGGAAAACCTCCGGGGCAAGGAACCCTGCCTGGAGGCCCTGTGGGACCTGTGCCAGCAGGTGGGCTGGCGGCTGAGAACGGCGGGGCTTGCCGGCTATACGGTGACCCTGAAAATCAAGCTGGCAGATTTTCGCCTGCTGACCCGGAGCCGGACCTGCGACGTGCCGGTGCAGCTGGATGAAGAAATTATGGAACAGATCCGGTATTTGGCGGAGGAAGTCAGCTGGCGGGAGCCGGTACGGCTTTTGGGAGTGGCCGTCAGCCACCTGGCCCCCGGGGGAAGCCTGGGGCTTGATTTGGGAGATGCTGAGCGGGACCGGAAACGGGCCCAGGCTCTCGATGGATTGAAACAGCGTTTTGGGGAAAGTATTATCCGCAAGGGCGGCAAGGCCCGCAGCTAGGAGGTCAGTTTATGGATCGGCAAAGAAAAATCGGTATGGGGTTGGTGCTTTTGGGCGCCAGCTTATGGGGCAGCAGCAGCAACTGTATGGAATATCTGATGAACCATCAGCATTTTACCTGGTCCACCATCCTGTTCGCCCGGATGCTGCTTACAGGGATTATCTTTTTAGGAGTGTCCTGGGTTCAGAAAGAGGACCTGCTGGCAATTTTGCGTAAGGACGGCTGGACCTTCCTGAAATTTTCCGTGCTGGGCATGTACATTATGCAGGATATGTTCATTATGGCCATCCACGACAGCACGGCGGCTACGGCTACGGTGCTCCAGTACTTGATGCCGGCGGTGCTTTTGGGCATGTACCTGTGGCAGGAGAAACGGAAGCCCTACCGGAAAGAGGTGGTGGCGGTAGTCCTGGCCATTGTGGGTACGGCCCTGATTGCCACCAAGGGCCATGGAGCCAGTCTGGCCATTTCGCCCAGCACCCTGGTCTACGGCATCATCAGCGCCTTTGGCATGGCCTGGTACACCATTTATGCGGCGGACCTGCTCCAGCGCTACAGCTGCTTTTTGCTGCTGGGCTGGGGGAGCCTATTCAATGCCCTGATTCTGGGGTTGGCCAACCACCCCACCCTCCAGGGGGCTCTGCTGAACTTTGATACAGCCTGGTCCTTCAGCGTGCTGTTTGTGTGCGGCACCTTGATTGCCTACTACGTGTACCTGGAAAGCACCAAGTACATTCCGGCTTCGGAAACGGGAGCTTTGGCCGCTTTTGAACCCCTTTCTGCCTATTTCTTCTCCGTGCTGTTTTTGGGTAACCACGTAGGCGGGGTGGAAATGCTGGGCGCATTATGCATTATCACTATGGTGGTCATGTTGGCTAGAAAATAAAACAAAATGAAACAAAAAACTGTTGACAATAGGGGTACTCTTCTTTATAATGTAATTCATACTTGAGTAAGGGGAATTAACCCTATGGGAGGCAAAGACAATGAGTGAAAAGAAGAAGTACCATTTTGAGACTCTCCAACTGCATGTAGGCCAGGAACAGGCAGATCCCGCTACGGATTCCCGGGCGGTGCCTATTTACCAAACTACATCTTATGTATTCCGGAACACCCAGCATGCGGCTGACCGTTTTGCCCTGAAAGATGCGGGTAACGTTTACGGCCGGCTGACCAACCCCACCGAAGATGTTTTTGAAAAACGCATTGCAGCCCTGGAAGGCGGCGTAGCTGCCCTGGCCACGGCCAGCGGTGCAGCAGCCGTTACCTACGCCATGCAGGCACTGGTCCATGCAGGCCAACACATTGTCTGTGCCACCACCGTTTACGGCGGTACCTATAACCTGTTCGAACATACCTTCCCCGATTTCGGCATTACCACCACCTTTGTGGATCCTACCAAGGGCGTTCAGGGCTTTGAAGCTGCGGTCCAGGATAATACTCAGGCCATTTACATTGAATCCGTAGGCAACCCCAATGCCAACCTGATTGACATTGAAGCCGTAGCCAAGATTGCCCACAGCCACAACATTCCTTTGGTAGTGGACAGCACCTTTGCGACTCCGTACCTGCTCCGTCCCTTTGAATATGGGGCCGATATTGTAGTCCATTCTGCCACCAAATTCATCGGCGGCCACGGCACCACCCTGGGCGGCGTCATTGTGGACAGCGGCAAGTTTGATTGGGTGGCTTCCGGCCGGTTCCCCTGGCTGGTAGAACCCAACGCCAGCTACCACGGCCTGAGCTTTGCCAAGGATGTGGGCCCGGCAGCCTATGTAACCTATATCCGCACCCTGATTCTGCGGGATACGGGCGCTACCCTGTCCCCCTTCAACGCTTTCCTGCTGCTCCAGGGCACGGAAACCCTGTCCCTGCGGGTAGAACGTCAGGTGGAAAACGCCCTGAAGGTGGTGGATTTCCTGTCCAAGGATTCCCATGTAGAAAAGGTCAACCATCCGGCTTTGCCCGACCATCCGGACCATGCCCTGTACCAGAAGTACTTCCCCAACGGCGGTATTTCCATTTTCACCTTCGAAATCAAGGGCGGCGCAGCAGCAGCCCAGAAGTTCATCGACCATTTGGAGATTTTCTCCCTGCTGGCCAATGTGGCTGATGTAAAGAGCCTGGTTATCCACCCGGCTTCCACCACCCACTCCCAGATGAACGAAGCCGAACTGGCAGCCTCCGGCATTACCCCGGCTACCATTCGTCTGTCCATTGGTACCGAACATATTGACGATATCCTGGACGATATGAAACAAGCGTTTGCTGCTTTGGATTAACGTCTTGGCTTGAAAAACCGAACCTCTTTCTGAATTTGTCAGACAGAGGTTCGGTTTTTTTCGGGTTAAAATGGATCGTTTTGCTAAAAACCTTACAGTTTTTCGCAGATATAAGAATATAGATATATTTGATATAAGAAAAATGTTGAAAAAACTCCGGACGGTGTTACAATAAGAAAGCAACATCGAATGATTTAAACAAAAATATGTAATTGTTCGCCTTTACAGGCCATAGCAGGTAAGGAGGAGAAGTCCATGAGAGCCATTCATAAGATTTTGGTCCCCAACCGAGGGGAAATCGCCATTCGTATTTTTCGTGCCTGTCACGAACTGGGCATTCGTACGGTAGCGGTGTATTCCAAAGAAGATATTCTGTCCCTGCACCGCAGCCGGGCTGATGAAGCCTACCTGGTGGGCCGGGGGAAAAAGCCTGTGGATGCCTATCTGGATATTGAAGATATCATCCGGATCTGTAAGGAACACGAGGTGGATGCCATTCATCCCGGCTACGGGTTCCTGGCGGAAAATGCCCGGCTGGCCAAACGCTGTGAAGAAGAAGGCATTATCTTCATTGGTCCCCGGGTGGAACACCTGATTATGTTCGGGGATAAGGTCAATGCCCGGATCCAGGCCGAAAAGGCTGGGATTCCCATGATTCCTGGCACCCAGGGTGCCGTCAAGAGCTTTGCTGACGTAAAGGCCTTTGCCGAAAAGGTGGGCCTGCCGGTGATGATCAAAGCCGTCAACGGCGGCGGCGGCCGGGGGATGCGGAACGTAGATCGGATGGAAGACCTGGAAGAAGCTTATGAACGGGCCAAATCCGAAGCCAAAATGGCCTTTGGGGATGACGATATCTACGTGGAAAAATGCATCATGAACCCCAAGCACATCGAAGTCCAGATTATGGGCGACGAACAGGGGAATGTGGTCCATCTCCACGAACGGGACTGCTCCATCCAGCGGCGGCACCAGAAGGTCATTGAAATGGCGCCTGCCTGGTCCCTGCCCCAGAGCCTGCGCCAAGCCATCTGTGACGCAGCCCTGAAGCTGATGAAAAACGTCAAGTACCTGAACGCCGGCACGGTGGAATTTTTGGCCGACCAGGATGAAAAACATTTCTACTTCATTGAAGTGAACCCCCGGGTGCAGGTGGAACATACGGTAACGGAAGCCATTACGGATGTGGATATCGTCAAGACCCAGATTCTGGTGGCCGAAGGCTACGCCCTGACAGATCCGGAAGTCCATGTGGGCCGCCAGGAAGACATTCCCTGCAACGGGGTAGCCATCCAGTGCCGGATTACCACGGAAGATCCCCAGAACAACTTTATGCCGGATACGGGCAAGATCATTGCCTACCGCAGCGGCGGCGGCCCGGGCATCCGGCTGGATGCCGGCACGGCCTATACGGGTGCCGTCATTACCCCCTATTACGATTCCCTTTTGGTGAAGGTCACCGCCCATGCCATGAACGCCCAGGACACCATCCACCGGATGCTGCGCTGCCTGGAAGAATTCCGCATCAGCGGCGTTAAGACCAACATCTTCTTCCTGAAAAATATGCTGAAGACAGCGGCTTTTGCAGCCGGGGCCTGCGATGTAAACTATATTGATCGGCATCCGGAACTGCTGGTGGATCCGGAAGAAGTAGATGACCGGGGGACCCGGCTCCTGTCCTACATTGGAAAAATTACCGTCAATGGCTACAAGGGCAGTGGGCACCAGCTAAAACCCGACTTCCAGCCCCTGCGCCAGCTGCCGGCCACAGGAAACTGCCCCAAGGGCAGCCGGCAGGTACTCCAGGAACTGGGACCGGAGAAGTTTTCCCGCTGGATCCAGGACCAGAAGGAAGTGCTGTTTATGGACACCACCTACCGGGATGCCCATCAGTCCTTGCTGGCTACCCGGATCCGGACCCACGATATTTTGAACGCCATTGGCTATACGGCGGAGCAGGTGCCTCAGATCTATGCCTTTGAAAACTGGGGCGGGGCTACTTTTGATGTGGCCTACCGGTTCCTGGACGAAGATCCCTGGGAGCGGCTGCGCCAGATGCGCAAGGCGGCGCCCAATATCCTGTTCCAGATGCTGACCCGGGGGGCCAACACCGTAGGCTATACCAACTATCCCCCGGAAGTGGTAACCCAATTTATCGACTTGGCTGCC
This sequence comes from Acidaminococcus sp. AM05-11, assembly GCF_003472805.1. Taxonomy (NCBI): domain Bacteria; kingdom Bacillati; phylum Bacillota; class Negativicutes; order Acidaminococcales; family Acidaminococcaceae; genus Acidaminococcus; species Acidaminococcus sp. AM05-11. Next base: position 83,880 of record NZ_QRMX01000001.1, read on the forward strand.
CAAAACGGGGTGGATGTATTCCGGATTTTCGACTGCCTGAACCAGCTGGACCATATGGCCCTGTCCATTGAAGAAGTCCGGAAGCAGGGCAAGGTGGCAGAAACGGCCATCTGCTATACCGGGGACGTACTGGATGACCGGCGGCAGAAATATTCCCTGGCCTACTACACCCAGCTGGCCAAGGAAATGGAAAAGGCCGGGGCCAACATTATCGCCATCAAGGATATGGCGGGGCTGTTAAAACCGGAAGCGGCCTATGCGCTGGTCTCCGCCCTGAAGGACGCCGTGGACCTGCCCATCCATCTCCACAGCCACGAGGGCGGCGGCTGCACCCTGTACAGCTATGCCAAGGCCGTAGATGCCGGGGTGGATATCCTGGATGTGGCCACCAGTGCCCTGTCCAACGGCACCAGCCAGCCCTCTATGACGGCCATGATCTACGCCCTGTCTAACCATCCCCGCCAGCCGCAGATGAACCTGGAAGCCCTGGAAAACATCGACCGGTACTGGCAGGTGGTCCGCTCCTATTATGCCGGGGTGGACAGCAAGATGGCCAGCCCCAACACCACGGTCTTCCAACATGAAATGCCCGGCGGCCAGTACTCCAACCTGCGTCAGCAGGCTACGGCAGTGGGCCTGGGTGCCCGCTGGCCGGAAGTGTGCCGGATGTACGCCCGGGTGAACCAGCTGTTTGGAGATGTCATCAAGGTGACCCCGTCTTCCAAGGTGGTAGGGGACATGACCCTGTTCATGGTCCAAAACAACCTGACGGAGGAAGATGTCTTGAACCGGGGCGAAACCCTGGACTTCCCCCAATCCGTGGTGGACTTCTTTGACGGCAAGCTGGGGATTCCCTATGGGGGCTTCCCGGAAAAACTCCAGAAGGTTATCCTGCGGGGGGCTCAGCCCCACTTGGAAACCCCGCCGGTGCCGGTGGACCTGGATAAGGTCCATGCAGAAATGAAGGCCCTGCGTATGCCGGAAACGCCGGAAGCGGAATCCAGCTACTGCATCTACCCCAAGGTCTACAAGGACTTTATCCAGCGCTACCACCAATATGGGGACCTGTCCATCTTGGATACGCCTACCTTCTTCTTCGGCATGAAACCCGGCGAAGAAATTCAAGTGATGATGGACGGCAAAATGGTGCTGATTCGCCTGAACCATATTACCCGTCCTACGGAAGAGGGTTACCGGGAAGTGCAGTTTGAAATCAACGGTATGCCCCGGGAACTGAAAATCCGGGATGCCAAGGCTTCGGAAGGCACCACGGCAGCCCGCCGGGCGGATCCTACGGTGCCTGGGGAAGTGGGGGCCACCCTGTCCGGCTCCGTTCTCCGGGTATTGGTGGACAAGAACAGTGTGGTGAAGAAGGGCGATCCGCTGCTGGTAACGGAAGCCATGAAGATGGAAACCACCCTGACCGCTCCCATCGACGGCCTGGTAACCGAGGTATTGGTGAAAGCCGGCAGCCGGATTGCTTCCGGAGACCTGCTGGTGGTGATTGAATAAACGTTTAACAAAAGGAGAATCCTGCGGGGTTCTCCTTTTTTTCAGCAGGTTTCAGATGGGGCGGGGTGTGCTACAATAGAGACAGCGGAGAAAAGAAAACGGAGGTGCCAACATGAAAAGCAAAGGGAAACTCGGTTTGCTGCTGGCTCTTTGCCTGGCGCTGGGCCAAACGGCCCTGGCCGCTGAGCATTTGGCCGTGGTGGAAAAGGACGGAAAGCAGGGAGCCATTGACCCGGAGGGGAAAGTGGTCATCCCCTTGGAATTTAAGAGTGTGGAAGTAAACGATAAGGTGGAAGCACCCGTGGTTCTGGTGAAAAAGTCCGGCAAGTATGGGCTTTATGACCGAAATGGGAAAGAATTGTTAAAGCCGGTGCTGAAAAAGGTCACCGGGGTAAACGAAGGATATTTTGGCGGCAAGGAGAAGAAAACCTGGAGCTTCTACAACCTGAACGGGGAAAAGCAGCCCGGGGAATATGAGGAAGTGGGGCTGTACCAGGAAGGCCTGGCGCCTGTCAAGGTGGAGGACCGCTGGGGCTTTGTGGATACCCAGGGAAAACTGGTGATTCCGGCCCAGTACAAGTCCGTTAGGGGCTTCAGCGAAGGCCTGGCAGCTGCCAAACTGAACAGCAAATGGCTGTATATCCATAAGGATGGCACGCCGCTTATCGGAGCCAGCATCAAGGACCCCCGGGATTTCCACCAGGGCGTTGCCGTGGTGGATGACAACTGGCTGATGAATATTAAGGGCCAGAAATACGCCAAGCTCCGGGATTATTCCTTTGTGGGGGATTTTGCCGAAAATGGCTTGGCCGAAGTGGGCGTCCGCCGGCGCCACCGCAGCCTGCTGGATTATGTAAGCATTGGCTGGGGCTGGGACGGCTGGGGCGTCTGGGGCTATCCTGGCTGGGGCTGGACCGGAGGCTACCACCATCGCCGGCACCACGGTTGGGGCTGGGGCGGCGGCATCGGGATTTCGCCCGGGGCCGTTATGCCCGGCAGCCTGTACCGGGGCTATGTGAACAAGCAGGGCCAGGAAGTGATTCCCACTACCTACGATACGGTAACGCCCTTCTACGGCAGCTATGCCCTGATCCAGGACGAAGGCCACTGGGGTATGGTCAATGCCCAGGGCCGGGTGGTGATTCCCCCGGCCTACGATGCCCTGTGGCCCTTTAGCCAGGGCCTGGCAGCTTTCAGCTTCGACAAGAAGTGGGGCTTTATCAATGAGCAGAATACGGTAGTGATTTCCAACCGGTATGACCGGGTGAACTCTTTCCTGGAGGACCGGACCACGGTAATGACCCAGGAGGAAGGGGGCATTATCGATAAGCAGGGTCAATTGGCAGCCCCTCTGCGCCGGCAGTTAAAGGAACTGGGACCGTTGTACGCTGACCGGGCGGCCTTTAAGGATCCGGCCAAGGACCTGTGGGGGTATGTTAACAGGGATGCCCAGGTTGTTATCCCTGCACAGTACGATAAGGCCGGAATATTTGACTGAAATTCGTGAATACGTACAAAAAGCTGTTGACAGGAATTGCATACGGTGGCATAATGTAAACCATACCGCAATAATTGCTTATCGGTTATGAACGGGACTGAATAGGAAGAAGCCTTACAGAGAGCCGGCGGCAGGTGCGAGCCGGCAGGATTCCAATATTCTCTCGCCCGGGAGCCGCAGGGATGAACCAAAGTAGTTCCTGCCGTCCACAGTGCGTTAAACTGAACGAGAACAAACATAGGGTGGTACCGCGTTCATTCGCCCCTATCCGCTTCTGGCGGATAGGGGCGTTTTGTATCTGAAAAAGGAAAGGGGAGTTACGTATGGGAATGACAAGAACACAAAAAATTTTGGCGAAACACGCCGGACGGCCGGAGGTGGAAACCGGTGAGCTGCTGATCTCCCAGGTGGATCTGACGCTGGCCAACGATATTACTGGGCCTCCTGCCATTGACGAGTTTGATAAGATTGGGCGTCCTGTTTTTGACAAGGACAAGATTGCCTTGGTGCCGGACCATTTTTCGCCGCCCAAGGACATCAAATCTGCAACCCTGTGCAAGCATATGCGGGAATTTGCCCGGAAGCATGAGATTACCCATTATTACGAAGTGGGCCGTATGGGCATTGAACACGCCCTGATTCCGGACAGCGGGCTGGTGGCGCCTGGGGAATTGATTATTGGTGCCGATTCCCATACCTGTACCTACGGGGCCCTGAACGCCTTCTCCACCGGGGTGGGCCAGACGGACCTGGGGGCAGCCATGGCCGAAGGGAAAACCTGGTTCAAGGTACCCGCCGCCATCAAAGTGGTGCTTACCGGCAAGAAACCGGCCTACGTCCAGGGCAAGGATGTCATCCTGACCCTGATTGGCCAAATCGGAGTGGATGGGGCCCTGTACCAGTCCCTGGAATTTTTCGGGGACGGCGTGGGAGAACTGTCCATGGCGGACCGGTTCACCATCTGCAACATGGCCATTGAAGCCGGGGCCAAAAATGGTATTTTCCCGGTGGACGAAAAGACCCGGGCCTATCTGAAGGAACGGGGCGTTACCCGGGCTTGGGAACCGGTGGAGGCCGATCCGGACGCCGTTTACGCCCGGACCATTACCATCGCCCTGGATGAACTGGTGCCGGTGGTGGCCTATCCCCATCTGCCGGAAAACACCCACCCCGCTGCCGAAGGCAAGGACATTGCCATCGACCAGGTGGTCATCGGGTCCTGCACCAACGGCCGGTATGAAGATCTGGACCAGGCTGCAGAAGTGCTGAAGGGCCGGAAGGTCCATCCCCGGGTGCGCTGCATCATCATTCCGGCGACCCAGGAAATCTACAAGCGGGCCCTGGATAACGGCCTGTTCGACATTTTTGTGGACGCAGGAGCAGCGGTGTCCACACCGACCTGCGGACCCTGTCTGGGCGGCTATATGGGCATTTTGGCTGCCGGCGAACGGGCCGTTTCCACCACCAACCGGAACTTCAGGGGCCGGATGGGTCATGTGGACAGTGAAGTATATTTAGCCAGCCCCTATACGGCCGCTGCCAGCGCCGTAATGGGCCGGATTACCGATCCCCGGGAGGTGTTAGCATGAGTAAGGTTTGGCGTTATGGAGACCATGTGGATACGGATGTCATCATCCCTGCCCGCTATTTGAACATAGCAGATTTTAAGGAACTCAGTGAGCATGCTATGGAAGACATTGATACCACCTTTGCTTCCCAGGTTCAGCCCGGGGACATTATGGTGGCCGGCCGGAACTTTGGCTGCGGCTCTTCCCGGGAACACGCCCCCATTGTCATCAAGGAAAAGGGCATCCAGTGCATCATTGCTGAAAGCTTTGCCCGGATTTTCTACCGGAATGCCATTAATATTGGCCTGCCGGTACTGGAAATCGGGGAAGAGGCCAAAAAGATAGAAGCGGGAGACCAGGTGACCGTGGACCTGGACAAGGGGGAAATCCACGTGCTGAACAAAAACCTGGTGATCAAAACCCATCCCCTGCCGGAATTTGTCCGGAAAATCGGGGAAGCCGGGGGCCTGATCAATTACGTAAAAGGAGGCAAAGCCTGATGAAGATTACCGTACTGGCCGGTGACGGCATTGGTCCAGAGATTACGGACGCAGCCCTGGTGGTGCTTAAAAAGACGGCCCAGGTCTTTGGGCTGGATATTTCCTATGACCATCAGCTTATGGGGGGCTGCGCCTATGATGCCTATGGCACGCCCCTGCCGGAGGTAACCCTCCAAAGCGCCAAGGCAGCGGATGGGGTGCTTCTGGGGGCGGTGGGCGGACCCAAGTGGGATCAGCTGCCCGACGTGACCAAACGGCCGGAAAAGGGTCTTTTGGCCATCCGGAAGGCCTTGGGCCTTTACTGCAACCTGCGGCCGGTAACGGTACGGCCCTACGTGGCCCATCTGTCCCCCTTAAAGACGGAACGGGCAGAAGGTGCGGACCTGGTGATTGTCCGGGAGCTTACCGGCGGCATCTACTTTGGGGAGCACCAGGAAGCAGCTTTGGTGGACGGTGTGGAAACCGCCTCCGATATCGAAAAGTACACCCGGCCGGAAATCGAGCGGATTGCCGTAAAGGCCTTTGAAGCAGCCCGGCTGCGCCGGGGCAAGGTTACCAGCGTGGACAAGGCCAATGTCTTGGGGTCTTCCCGGCTGTGGCGGAAGGTGGTTACGGAGCTCCACGACAGCCGGTACCCGGAGGTGGAGCTGAACCATTATTACGTGGACAACTGTGCCATGCAGCTGGTGCTGAACCCCAAACAATTTGACGTGATTCTCACCAACAACATTTTTGGGGACATTTTAAGCGATGAAGCGTCCACCATTGCCGGCAGCATAGGGCTCCTGCCTTCCGCCAGCCTGGGGGACGGCACAGGCCTTTACGAACCCATCCACGGCAGTGCCCCGGATCTGGCAGGCAAAGGGGTGGCCAACCCCTTGGGCACTATTTTGTCGGCGGCCCTTCTCCTGCGCTATTCCCTGGGGCAGGAAGCAGCGGCAGCTGCCATTGAACGGGCGGTGGACCAGGTGATGGAAGCCGGGTACCGGACCCCGGATTTGGCAGGCGAAGGCCTGACCGTGGTGAGTACCGGAGAAATGGGCGAACTGGTAGCCCAGGCCGTGAAAAAATAAATAACAAATAAAAAAACGACTTTCCTTTTGGAAAGTCGTTTTTTTATGGGTGTTACATTTTTTTAACGGGAACCAGGCCCCGGCCCAGGGAAATCTGGCCAGTACGGGCGATTTCCAGTACTTCGTAGTCTTCCAGAACCTCCAGCAGGGCATCAATGTGGTCTTCCCGGCCGGTAAGCCGGAGAATCAGGGATTCCCGCTGGACGTCCACCACCTTGGCGTGGAACAGATTGGCAATATTGGTCAGCTCTTCTCGCATGGCGGGGCTGCCGCTTTTTACCTTGATCATGGCCAGCTCATAGCTGACAAAGGGGGCGTCATCCAGGTCCACCACCTTGATGACGTCAATGAGCTTGGCCAGCTGGTTGATGGCCTGGTCCAGCTCCCACCGGTCTTCCACGGAAACCACAATATTGATCCGGGTTACATCCGGTTCTTCCGTGTAGCCGGCGTTGATGTATTCGATGTTGATGGCCCGGCGGCTGATGAGGCCGGCCACATGGGTCAGAACACCGGGTTTGTTGTCGGCCAAAATGGCCAGATGCTGCTTCAGCATAGTCATTCTCCTCCCAATACCATTTCATCCAGCCGCTTGCCCCCAGGTACCATGGGGTACACATTTTCGTCCGGGGGAATGGTCACTTCCAGGAGCGCAGGACCACTGGTGTTGAAGAGCTGGGCCAGGGCACCGGCCAGTTCTTCTTCCCGGCTGCAGGTAAAGCTGGGCACGTCCATGGCGGCTGCTACCCGGGCCATGGAAGGGTTCCGGGTAAGGTCCGATTCTGCGCAGCGGCCGCCGTAGAACATCCGCTGCCACTGGTTTACCATACCCAGGGTGGCGTTGCGCAGCACCACGGTTTTCACCGGGATACCATACTTGTGCAGGGTGGCAAATTCCTGGCAGTTCATCAGGATGCTGCCGTCCCCGGTTACCAGCACCACCGGCTTATCCGGGGCGCCCAGCTGGGCGCCTAAAGCGGCGGGCAGGCCGTAGCCCATGGTGCCCAGGCCCCCGGAGGTGACAAAATGCCGGGGCTCTGTCAGGGGATAGAATTGGGCCGCCCACATTTGGTGCTGGCCCACATCGGTGGTGACAATGGCGTCCGGGCCGGCCTTTTGGGCCAGCTGGGTCAGCAGCACCTGGGGGGACACCCCGGCGTCACTGGAAGGACGGGTGGCAAAGGGATACTGGACCTTCAGCTCCAGCACCTGCTGGCGCCAGGGCACCCAGTGGAAGGAAGAGGGCGGGCAGGCCGCCAATTTTTCCAGCAGCAGGGGCAGGGACCAGCGCAGATCTCCGTTGACACTGATGTCTGCGTGGACAATCTTGTTGATTTCCACCTTGTCGATGTCAAAGTGGAGAATCCTGGCGTTGGGCGCGAAATTGGCCACGGAACCGGTGACCCGGTCATCAAACCGGGCTCCTACCGTCAGCAGCAGGTCGCAGTCCGTTACCGCCATATTGGCCGCATAGGAACCATGCATGCCCAGCATCCCCAGGTTGTATTCCCAGCCGTCGGGAATGGCGCCTTTGCCCATCAGGGTGTAGACCACTGGCAGCTCATAGGTTTCTGCCAGGGTCTGCAGGTAGGAAGCGGTGCCGGAGAGCACCACCCCGCCGCCCAGCATCAGCACGGGCTTTTTGGCAGCGGACAGGGCCGCCACGGCGGCGTCCACTTCTTCGGCCCGGCCGGTACGGGAAGGGTTGTAGCCCCTTAGGGAAACCGTTTCCGGATAGGTAAAGTCCAGGGTGGAATCAAACACGTCCTTGGCCACATCCACCAGCACGGGCCCGGGCCGGCCGGAAGCGGCAATGTAGAAGGCTTCCTTCAGCACCCGGGGCAGGTCCTGGACCTTTTTCACCAGGTAGTTGTGCTTGGTGATGGGGGTGGTGATGCCGGAAATATCCGCTTCTTGGAAGGAATCCCGGCCAATCAGGGGAGTGGCCACCTGGCCGCTGATGATGACCAGGGGAATGGAGTCCATGTTGGCTGTAGCAATGCCAGTAACCATATTGCAGACGCCGGGACCGGAGGTGGCAAAGCAGACCCCGGGCCGTCCGGTAACCCGGGCGTACCCATCGGCCGCATGGACGGCGCCCTGTTCATGACCGGTGAGAATATGGGGGAATTGTTTCCGGTACAGGGCATCATACAGGCTGAGGACCGCTCCTCCTGGATACCCGAATACCACCTGCACCTGTTCTTTTTTCAAACATTCGATCACTGCTTCTGCACCGGTCATCTTCATTGCTGCCGTCCTCCTTTAGATTGTCTTACTCGTTTTTATCGTTTTCATGCAGCCAAGGCATCATGGCCCGCAGTTTGGCCCCTACTTTTTCCAGGGGATGTTCGGCGTGCTGCCGGCGCATCGCCAGGAAGTGGGCACGGCCGCCGGCACGGTTTTCCAGCAGCCAGTCCTTGGCAAAGGTGCCGTCCTGGATGTCTTTCAGAACCTGCTTCATGGCTGCCTTGGAATCCTGGGTCACCACTTTGGGACCTGCGGTGTAGTCACCATATTCAGCGGTATCGCTGATGGATTTGCGCATTTTGGCCATGCCGCCTTCGTACATCAGGTCCACAATCAATTTCATTTCGTGGAAGGTTTCAAAGTAGGCGATTTCCGGCTGGTAACCGGCTTCACACAGGGTTTCAAAGCCGTTGGTGATCAACTGGCAGACCCCGCCGCACAGAACGGCTTGTTCGCCGAACAGGTCGGTTTCCGTTTCTTCCTGGAAGGTGGTTTGGATTACCCCTGCCCGGGTGCCGCCGATACCTCTGGCGTAGGCCAGGGCCAGGTCAAAGCACTTGCCGGTGGCATCCTGTTCCACAGCAAATACGTCGGGTACGCCGCCGCCTTCCACAAAGGTGCGGCGAACCAGATGGCCGGGGCCTTTGGGAGCTACCATGAAGACGTCCACGTTGGCAGGGGGCTGGATTTGTTTGAAATGGATGTTGAAACCATGGGCAAAAGCCAGGGCGCTGCCGGGCTTCAGGTTGGGGCCGATTTCCGTCTTGTACACATCGGCCTGCTTTTCATCGGGGATCAGGACCATGGTAACATCGGCACTGGCTACCGCTTCGGCAACGGTCTTTACTTCCAAACCAGCTGCCTGGGCCACTTCTACGGAATGGCTGCCCTTGTACAGGCCTACCACTACGTTTACGCCGCTTTCCTTCAGGTTCAGGGCATGGGCATGACCCTGGCTGCCATAGCCGACTACCGCTACGGTTTTACCCTTTAATACATCCCAGTTAACGTCCTTGTCATAAAATACTTTTGCCATGTGAAACACTCTCCTTTTGAAATAAAATCCTTTAGTTTCCCGTTGTGGAGGCTTCAGAGGTATAAAAAAATCCGCCCCTATGCTAGGGACGGAAGATTCCGCGATACCACCCTGATTCTCCGGCCATTGCTGGCACAGAGCTCTCTGCAACGTACTAACATACGCGTTCCGGTTAACGGAGGACAGCCGTCAATGCTTAATACACTTCAGCATTGCTCTTCGGGGAGGATTTTCCTTTGGGGGTTTCTATCGGCTCGCACCAAATGCCGACTCTCTGGGAGAAACTGGGAGCAAAGTACTCTTTCCCGTCATCAGATTTCTCGTTATTTCCTTTTGGTTGAAAAGGATGTCCTAATACTACAATGACAGCAAACAACTGTCAACAGAAAAACGAGAAAAAAATTGCAATATAAGAATTTGATGTGTAAAAGTGTAACGCTTGTAGCGCTGTCCGGGTCTTAACCGGGGTGCCTGCGGAGCAGGCGGGGTTCCCTAGCAGCTATTCAGTTGTGCGTTGGCCCAGATACCACTGGACAAACTGTTTGGCAATACGGCCATTCCGGCCGGAATGTTCCATTTCCCAGCGTACTCCCAAAACCCGAAGTTCCTGGGGAGAAAGGGTGATGCCCTCCTTTTCCAGTTCGTGGGCAATGATGGCCAGGTATTCGGCCTGGGTGGGGGCGCCAAAGTGCAGGATCAGGCCAAAGCGGTCGGACAGGGAAATGGATTCGTTGTCCGCATCTTCCCGGAAGACCTCTGCCTCCAGGGCATCGCTCCGGTCGGACCAGGTTTCCTTCAGCAGGTGCCGCCGGTTGCTGGTGGCGCAGAGCATCACATTGTCCGGCTGGGGTGCGGCGCCCCCGTCGATGGCTGATTTCAGGTATTTGTATTCGGTTTCATTCTCGTCAAAGGACAGGTCGTCGAAGAAGAAAATGAAGCGGTGGCTGCGGATTTTTCCGGCGGCAGTCATGGCTCCGGAAAGGAGCTGGAGCTGGTCCCGCTTGATTTGCACCAGGCGCAGGCCCTGGGCGCTGAACAAGGGAATCAGGGCCTTTACGGAGGTGGACTTGCCGGTGCCCCGGGCTCCGGTGAGGAGTACGTTGTTGCAGCCCCGGCCGGCCATAAACTGCCGGGCATTGGCCAGGAGCTTTTCCTTCTGGTCCTGGTAGCCCAAAAGGTCCTCCCAGGCATAGTGGGGGAATTGGGCAATGCCCTGGAAGGCACCTGCTGCGTCCAGGCAGAAGGCCTCGTACTGGGCCATTTGGCCCCGGCCATAACGCTGGTACTGGCTAAGGAGAAGCTGGGCCTGCTCCCTGGGACTTGGGGCCGCCAGCAACGCTGCCCGCAGCTGGTCTTCCAGCTTGGAATTTCCCGGTTGGGCAGGCTGGTAATTGTCATAGAGCGGGTCTCTAAAAACGGCTTCCCCGGACAGGTGCAGGAAGGGCTGGAGCAGTTCCAGGTCCCGGGTCAGAGCTGCTGCCAGACCGCTGCCGGCCCGCCCCTGGGCTTCCACCGTGCGTCCGGCCAGGTTATTGCCTTCGCACAAAAGGTGGAAGAAATAGGCCTGCCACAGGTTGCCCCCAAGGCCCCAGGCTTCTGCCTGGGTAAGGACCCTTTCCCGGGCCTGGCTGAGCTGGCTTTTGCCGGGGTGTTTGGCGGCTTTGGCCAGCTTATGGATTACTGGGTCAAAAAACAAGGGACGCAATACGGATAGCTTAGAAAAAATGGTAAAATCGATCATTTGTGAGTTATTTTCCAGGTTCATGTTTTCTCCTTCAGGCTTTTGCCAAAGCGGTTTCTTTCACCGTATGGGGACCCCGGCCCAGGGAAATCTGGCCGGTGGTGGCAATTTCCAATATGGTGTAGGCTCGGAGCAGCTGGAGCAGGGCCTTGATATGGTCCTCCCGGCCGGTAAGCCGGAAAATCAGGGATTCCGGGTAGACGTCCACAATCTTGGCGTGGAACAAACCGGCAATATTGGTGAGCTCTTCCCGGATTTGGGCGGTGGGGCTGCTGACCTTGATCAGGGTCAGTTCATAGCTGACCAGGGGCTGGTCGTCCAGGTTGACCACGGCAATCACGTCAATCAGCTGGGAAAGCTGGTTGATGGCCTGGTCCAGGGCAAATCGGGTGTCCACTTCCACCATCAGGTTGATTCGGCTGATTTCCGCCAGGTCCGTGTAGCCCACATTCAGGCATTCGATATTGATGTTCCGCCGGGCCAGCAGGCCGGCCACATGGGCCAGAACCCCGGGTTTGTTGTTGACCAGAAGGGCAAGATGCTGCCATTGCATGATTATTCTCCTCCTAAAAGCATATGGTCCAGGCCTTGGCTGCCGGGAACCATGGGATAAACCAGTTCATCAGCGGGTACGGTGACCTCCAGCAGGGCGGAGCCCTCCGTGTCAAAAAGGAAGTCCAGCCCCGCCGCCAGCTCTTCCGGGGAAGCAACTTCCCGGGAAGGAATGCCCATGGCGGCCGCAATGGCCGCTGTGGAGGGCTTTTTTACCAGCTGGGTCTGGGAGTACCGGCCGCCCCGGTACACGTGCTGGAGCTGGCGTACCAGCCCCAGCTGGCCGTTTTTCAGCACCAGGGTCTTTACCGCTAGCCCATAGGTGGGCAGGGTGGTAAATTCCTGGCAGTTCATCAGGATGCTGCCGTCTCCGGTAATCAAGAGTACGGTGCTGTCCGGACAGCCTGCCTTGGCGCCCAGGGCTGCCGGCAGGCCAAACCCCATGGTGCCCAGACCGCCCGAGGTAAGAAAGTGCCGGGGGCGGTCCGTAGGAAAGAACTGGGCGGCCCACATCTGATGCTGGCCTACATCTGTTGCCACAATGGTGTCTTCCGGGGCCCTGCGGGCCGTCTCCTTCAGCAGCAGCTCCGGGGAAACCCCGTCTTTGCAGGTATGGGCGGCAAAGGGCACTTCCTGCTTCAGGGCCAGGCAGTGCTCCCGCCAGGGGGCAAACCGTTCCTTCAGGCCGGAAATCTCCCTGAGGGCTTCCTGGAAACGGGGCAGGGCATCCTGAAGGCTGGCCGGGACGCTGATCTGGGCGGGGATAATCTTATTGATTTCACTGGGGTCCACATTAAAGTGGACAATCTGGGCGGCTGGGGCAAATTCCGAGGCTTTGGCAGTGGAACGCTCGTCAAAGCGGACCCCAAAGGCCAGCAGCAGGTCGCAGCCGGTAACGGCCAGATTGGCGGCGTAGCTGCCGTGCATTCCCAGCATACCCAGGTGTTGGGGCAGGCTGTCGGGTACGGCGCCTTTGCCCATCAGGGTGGTTACTACGGGAATCCCCGTGTCCAGGGCCAGCTGGGTCAGGGTGCCGGCCGTATCCGCCAGGATGACCCCGCCCCCTGCCATGATGACGGGGCGCCGGGCCGCCGAAAGCGCTGCTGCGGCCCGGGCAAGGTCCTGGGTCCGGGCCGGGCGTCTGCTGTCGTAGCCCAGCAGCTGGACGCTCTCCGGATAGGTAAAGTCCAAGGGGGTATCAAAGATTTCGGTGACAATGTCCACCAGCACCGGGCCGGGCCGGCCGGTACGGGCCAGGAAGAAGGCTTCCTTCAGCACCCGGGGCAGGTCCTCTGCCCGGCGGACCAGGTAGTTGTACTTGGTAATGGAGGTGGTGATGCCTGCAATGTCCGCTTCCTGGAAAGCGTCCCGGCCCAGGAGGGACGTAGCCACCTGGCCGCTGATGATTACCAGGGGAATGGAGTCCATGTGGGCGGTGGCAATGCCGGTAACCATATTGCAGACCCCGGGCCCCGAGGTGGCAATGGCCACTCCCACCTGTCCCGTAGCCCGGGCGTACCCGTCGGCTGCGTGGATGGCTCCTTGTTCGTGGCCGGTAAGGATATGGGGAAAGCCGGTTTTGTACAAGGCATCATACAGGCCCAGTACGGCCCCTCCTGGGTACCCAAAAACAACGGGGACCTGTTCCTGGCGGAAACAGGCAATAATGGCTTCAGCGCCTGTCATTTTCATAAATAGCCTCCTTTTGGCCGGCGGGCCGGATTTTTGGTGCGGGGAGCAGTCCATAAAAAAAGTCCCTCAGCTTGGCTGAGGGACGGAAGAACCGCGGTACCACCCTGTTTCCCTGCGGCTGCAGGGCACTTGGGCACGTGAAGACGTGCTTCCGGTAACGGGGAAATGGCCGCCCAGACCTACTGCTGTTTCGGCCTGGAGCCTCCGGGAGGAGCTTCCTCCCAAGGGTTTCGCCGGCTTGCACCAGCCGCCGGCTCTCTGCGGAAAACCCTGGGGAGTACTATTCCCATCATAGGCATTTGCTGTTTGGTAGTGAATTGTCCCTATTCTAGCGATTTCGCGGACAAGTGTCAACGAAAAATGATGAATTTGGACAAAAACGAAAAAACAATCTTAAAACTGTAACGCCTGTTGCAGTCTGTATGAAATAAAACACCAAGAGAAGGGCGGGGGGGAAGGCACTTTTGCAAAGTCCGGGGCCCAAAGAAAATGGTATAATAGGAAAATGCAGGGAAAGCCCTGGCTACGGTTTTTCCTTGGGAAAAAGGAGATTACGTTATGAAAAAGCGGTGGAAGGATTTATCCATACGGAAGCGGCTGCTGCTGTCCAACTATTTGATGATTTTGGCCCCCATCCTGTGCTTTGCGGTACTGAGCATTGGAATTTTTTGGGCTTTTGGCATGGAGAACCTGAACCGGGCCAATGTGCTGTCCTTTATTTGGCCGGAAAGCGGGCCCACGCTGAATATCCAGTTTGAACTGACCCGGCTCCGAGTCCGGTCGGACCAGTACAATGGCCGGGATCTGGGGCATCTGCTGCTGGTTTGCGACCATTTGGAGGATCAGGGGATGCAGGTGGCCCTTTTGCAGCAGGGAAAGACCCTGTACGTAACCCCGGGCACGAGTCCTGACGCGCTGCTCCAGGAAGCCCAGCAGCGGGCCCCGGAAGGCCGGGGTGCCATTGCCTGGGGGGAGAAGGGCCTGGCCTTTCATTACACCTCGCCCAAAGGCCTGGAAGCCGTAGTGGTAGGAGCGGACCCCCTGGTGGAAAAAAGCGATTTGTTCCAGATGACCTCCAAGGAGTTGTTCAAAAGCAGCTTTGTGGGAGCCTTCCTGCTGGTGCTGCTGATGGCCGCCCTGATCGGCCTGGCGGTGTCCCGGATCATGGCCCAGCAGTTTTTGAAGCCGCTGGGACGGCTGCGCCGGACGGCAGCCCAGGTCAGCCGGGGGGATTTGGATACCCCCATTGTGGCGGACAGCCAGGATGAAATTGGGGCCGTGCTCCGGGCTTTTGAAAAGACCCGGCTGGAACTGAAAGCCAACCGGGAAAAACGGCAGCTGTACGAACAGAACCGAAAAGAAATGATGGCGGGGATTGTCCACGATCTGGCGACTCCCCTGACCAAAATCCAGGGCTATGCCTCCGGCCTTAAAGAAGGCATTGCCAATACTCCGGAAAAACAGCAGCATTACCTGGAGAAAATTCTGACCACCACGGAAAGCATGAGCCGGTTGAACCAGACCCTGCTGCTTTTGTCCAAACTGGATCTGGACCAGGTGCCCTTCCATTGGCAGACGGTGAACCTGTCGGCCTTTATGGAAGACTGTCTGGCAGAGCAGGAGGAATATTGGGAGAAACAGGGCCTTACCCTGTCCTTTGCCAGTACCCTGGCTGCGGCTCCCGTTGCCCTGGACCCGGAACAGTTCCAGCGGGTGCTTTCCAATGTGCTGGGCAACAGCGTCAAATACCGGGGCCAGGATGGCCGGGTGGAAATCCGGCTGGAACCGGGAAAGCCGGGCTATGTGCGGCTTTCTTTTGGGGATCAGGGCCAGGGCGTAACCCAGGACCAGCTGAATAAAATCTTTGACAGTTTTTACCGGACGGACCGGGCCCGGACCCATGTGGCCAGTGGCAGCGGACTGGGCCTGGCCGTTGTGAAAAAAATCGTGGAAACCATGGGAGGGACCATTTGGGCAGAAGCCAATACGCCCCAGGGCCTGAAAATCTGTATGGAATTTCCCTTAAAGGAGCAGCAGCATGGAAAAGATTCTCATCATTGAAGACGACGAAGATATTGCAGAACTGGAGCGGGATTATCTGGAAGCAGCGGGTTTTCAGGCAGAAATCCTGGGCAATGGCCAGGAAGGGGAAAAACGGGCTCTGGACCCGGAAATTGCTCTGGTGCTGCTCGACATTATGCTTCCGGGCGAAGATGGCTTCCAGGTCTGCCGGAAAATCCGGGAGCAGCGGAATATTCCCATTCTCCTGGTGTCCGCCAAGCAGGAGGACGTGGACAAGATCCGGGGGCTGGGGCTGGGTGCCGATGACTACATTGTGAAGCCCTTCAGTCCCAGTGAACTGGTGGCCCGGGTCCGGGCCCACCTGAAACGGTACCAGCAGCTTACGGGCCAGAATCAGGCGTCCAAACTGCTCATCCGGGGGGACCTGACCATCGATTGTGCCGGGCACCGGGTTTATGTTGGCGGCAAGGAAGTGGTGATGCCCAACAAGGAATTTGCCCTGTTGGAATTTCTGGCCGAGAATCCAGGGCAGGTATTCAGCAAGGAGACCCTGTTCCAGCGGATTTGGGGAGAGGACTCCCTGGGAGATACGGCTACGGTTTCCGTCCATGTGAACCGAATTCGGGAAAAAATTGAAAAATCCACGGCCAAGCCGGAATACATTGAAACGGTTTGGGGCGTAGGGTACCGGTTTAAAAAATAGACGGCAAAAAGCGCTGCAGAAAGGGAAATCACCCTTTCTGCAGCGCTTTTTTGCCGTCTTTATTCTCTTGTCCACACGGCCCACTGGCCGCGTTCGCCCAGTTTTTGCCAATCTCCGGGCACGGTTTGGAGGAAGTCTTTTTGGTGGCCTTTTTCCACCACCACCAGAATGTTGCCGGTCTCCGGCAGGTCTTCGATGGCGGCAAAGGGCATCATGTTTTTGGCGTTCCAGCTGATGCCGTCAGGTTTTTGCTGGTCAATTTTTTCCCGGGTGTTCAGGTCCGGGGCGGGAATGCCGCTGTAGTAGGTAAAGGAAACCGGGTAGCGGCCGCCGTAGATATAGACCTGGGTGTTGGGACCGTCCCAATACTTGGCCAGTTGGGCAGCATCCCAGGAGGAGGCCTGCCGGCACAGGGGAATGGCCAGGGCGTAGGACAGCACCACCAAAAGCAGCACCATGCTGGCCGCAATCCGTTTGAGCCAGCCGTCATAGCGGGGCGAGAGGTAGGCTGCCAGGCCGATGGCCAGAGGCGGCAGGTAGGGGAAGGTATAGGTAGGGTACTTGGTGGCCATGCATTCAAAGAACAGGAAGATGCCCAGGGCCCAGATTACCAGGTATCGCTGCCGGTCCTCCAAACTGGCCCACAGGGTCCGGTGTTTCAGCTTCTGCCACAGGGCCCTGCCGTGTTTCTTTAACAGGTAGGGGGCGGTGAAACTCCAAGGGAAACCGCTGATCAGGAAAATCATCAGGTAATACCACCAGGTATTGTTCCGGGGATGCTCAGAAACCGTGGCCCGGAGAATGTTGTGGACGCCGATGAAGTATTCCAGGAAGGCATTGCCATGGAGCTGAATCATGGGTACGTACCACAGGGCAGCTACCAAAAGGGAAACCAGGATGCCGGAAAACAGCTTCATGGACCGGAGGGTACGGCCGTCCCGGCAGGCCCCCAAATAGGCCAGGATAATCAGGCCGGGGAGCACCAGCCCTACGGGACCTTTGGTCAGGATGGCGATGCCAGCCAGAACGTAGGCACCGTAATACAGCAGGGGACGCTGCTCCCGCTTGGCAATGTAAAACAGCATCAGGGCCCCGTCCAGGGTTACAAACAGGGTCATATCCGTAATCACGGCTTTGGCCAGGTAGAAGTATTCCACACTGGTCATCATAATCAGGCTGCTGAGAAAGGCCACCCGTTTGCCGTACAGTTTGTTGGCAAACCAGTAGGTTTGAAAAACGCCAATCAGGCCAAAGACTCCTGAGAAAAAGCGGGCGGCAAAGGAAGTCAACCCAAAGAGCTTAAAGGCAGCAATGAGTTCCAGGTAGAACAAAATCGGTTTGTCATACCAGTACCGGCCAAAAATCCGGGGAGAAACATAGTCGCCGGAGGCCAGCATTTCTTTGGCGGTCAGCACGTAGTTGGATTCTACCGGGTCCGTAATCAGCAGCTGGCTGTTGGCTGCAAAAAACAGCAGAATACCCAGAACAAATAAAATCAGGATGTCCAAATGGCGTTTATACCAGGGTTGGGAAAGGGCTGCATCTTCCATGGGAAACCTCAATTCTGCCGCAGGGCGGCCTTGTACTTGAATGATTATCAGTATAGGCCGGGATGTTAAAGAATTCTTAAACAAAGAAAGAGGATTCCATAAAGAAAAAACGGTGGGGACGCACAGCCGGTTGCAGGAGTGAAACACTCGGGAGTATACTTACAGGGAATAGCAATTAGGGAGAAAATTGCAGGGAAAGGGGAATGGAACATGAAAAAAACAACAAAGCTGCGGCAATTATTGGCAGCGGAAGCACCCATTTTGGCGCCCTGCGCCTACAATGCCATGACGGCCCGGCTGGTGGAAATGGCGGGGTTTCCCTTGGCCGGAGCCACCGGCAATGGCATCCACGGGGACTATTTGGGGACTCCGGATAATGGGCTGATGACCATGACGGAAATGGCCGGAGTGTACCACCGGATGTGCGGGGCCGTGGAAATTCCCATTATGGCGGACGCAGAGGCCGGGTACGGCAATGCCCTGAACGTACGGCGGACGGTGCAGGAGTTTGAGCAGGCGGGACTGGCCGGGATATTTATCGAAGACCAGCAGCTGCCCACCAACTGCCCCTTTATCCAGGAACCCAAGCTGGTTTCGGTGGAGGAAATGTGCGGGAAAATCCAGGCTGCTGCAGCTGCCCGGCAGGACCCGGATTTTGTCATCTGTGCCCGGTCCGATGCTCCCTTTGGGGAAGCCGTAGAACGGGCCCAGGCCTACCTGGAAGCCGGGGCGGATATGATCAAAATCGTGCCCAAAACCCGGCAGGAGCTGGAAGAAGTGCCCAAACGGGTGCAGGCGCCCCTGCATGTGGGCTTTATTTCCCGGAAACCCATGTACGAAGGGCTGACAGCCCTGGACCTGGGGAAAATGGGCTATAAGATCATCACCTTTCCCCAGCTGCTGTACTATACAGCCATCAAGGCCCAGCTGGAAGCCCTGGGAATTTTGCGGGAAACCAGTTCCGACCAGGCACTGGCCGAGCGGATGATCGATATGGATTTTTACCTTCAGGTGGTCCAAAGCGAAAAATACCAGGCCTGGCAGAAAAAATTTATCAAGGAATAGGCCCAATAAAAAATCTCCTGCGCTTTACGCACAGGAGATTTTTTGCATCGGTCAGGCATCGGCCCAAACATCTTCCGCAATTTTTTTGATCAGCTGGAGCTTGGCCCACTGTTGTTCTTCGGTCAGCAGGTTGCCTTCTTCCGTGGAGGAGAAGCCGCATTGGGGGCTCAGGCACAGCCGCTCCAGGGGTACCAGCTTGGAAGCTTCCTGAATCCGAGCCACAATGTCCGCTTCCTTTTCCAGTTCTGGGGTCTTGGAGGTTACCAGGCCCAGGACCACCTGCTGGTTCTTGATAAAGCGCAGGGGCTGGAAGTCCCCGGAACGCTCGGAATCGTATTCCAGGAAGAAGCCATCTACCTTGCAGCCGCCGAACAGGGTTTCTGCCACAGGTTCGTAGCCGCCGGAGGAGAACCAGGTGGAGCGGAAGTTGCCCCGGCAGATGTGCATGGTAATGGTCATATCGGCAGGTTTGGCTTCCAGGGCCAGGTTGATCATAGCCACATAGTTCTTGGCCAGCTGATCCAGGTCAAAGCCCCGTTCTGCGTAGGCTTTCCGTTTGTCCGCATCGCAGAATTCCCCCCAGGAGGTATCGTCTAATTGCAGGTAGCGGCAGCCGGCAGCGTAGAAGGCCCGAATGGCCTGCTGGTAGGTAAGGGCAATGTCGTGGAACAGCTTGGCCTCGTCCTTGTACAGGTCGATGGGCTGGTAATTCTTTTCCCGGACGCAGCAGATCAGGTGTAGCATGCTGGGGGAGGGAATGGTCATTTTGGCCAGGGTATCTCCGGCGGCTTCCTTCAGAAAACGGAAATGGTCCAGGAAAGGATGGGCGCCAAAGCCCAGAGGGCCGGAAATCCGTACGGTGGCAGCCTTGGGCTGGGCCCCCTTAAAGGCTACGGACCAGTGTTCGGCCTTGACTTCGGTAACGCCTTCCAGGTCGGCCAAAAAGTCCAGGTGCCAGTAGCGGCGGCGGAATTCGCCGTCGGTAACGGCCTTTAGGCCCACCTTCTTTTCCTGGGCCACCAGGCTGCGGATCTGTTTGTCTTCTTCTGCTTTCAGGTCTGCGGCAGTAATCTTGCCGGCTGCAAAGGCTTCTCTTTTTTCTTTCAGGGCAGCGGGACGCAGAAAGCTGCCTACAATGTCATAACGAAAGGGCGGTTTATTTTTGGTAGTCATACTGTATGCCTCCTAGGGGAATGAATTCCTATTGATTCTCTCTTGTTTCCATGCCGTTAGTATAGCAGGTTTCCGGAAACAGGGGAAATACTTAAAAATATGCATTTGCCATAGCTTAAAGCTATAACGAAAAGCAAAAGAAAGAGCGCAGGCACTTGGCCTTGCGCTCTTTTTTTACAGCATGATTTCCGGTTCCGGACCTTGGCCCAGGAGTCCGTCCTGCTGCTTTTCGCTGGCGGCAGGACGGGCTTGGGGTGCCCGGATATTTTCCACAAACAGCAGCAGCCGGTTGGTGACGTTTACGTCGCTGACGCCACTGTCAAAGTCCAGACTCAGCAGGTTCATCTGGGGGTACAGGGATTTGATTTTCTTTTCAATTCCCTTGGAAATGATATGGTTGGCAATGCAGCCGAAGGGCTGGAGGCTGATCACGTTTTCAATGCCGGATTTGGCAAAGTTGACGATTTCTGCCGGCAGCAGCCAGCCTTCCCCAAATTGGGCAGCCATGTTGATGATCTGTTTCCCGTCGTTGGCCAGCTCAAAGATATCTTCAATAGGGGTGAAGTACTGGAAGTTTTTGCCGATGTCGTTGAATTTCTTGATCTGCTTGGTAACCCACATATAGATGAAATCTACCAGGATGTTGGGTACCGGGTGCCGTTCCAGGCCGAACCGTTTGTTGGTGACCCGGTTTACAAAGGCCTGCATGAAGAACGGGGTCAGCAGCGGCGGCATCACTTCAATGGAGTGGTCCATGAGCCAGGTGGTGATGTTCTTATGGGCAAAGCTGTTGAATTTCAGGTAGATTTCACCCACAATGCCTACCTGGGGCAGGCGTACTTCCGGCTTGGCCAGGGCGTTGAATTCTTCGGCAGCTGCCTGAAGCAGCTTCAGCAGGCCGCTGGAGCTGTTGGCCTCGATTTCCTTCTTGGCCAAATCCAGGTACTTGTCACGCAGTTCCAGGGCCTTGCCCTTGACGGTTTCCCGCACTACGGAAGCGTTGAAGAACTTGGACAGGCAGTCGGAGAACAGCACGGTGGAAATGGTGATCTTGGCAATCTTCAGCCAGTTGACTTCAAAGCCCGGCTGGTCATTTTTGATATTCTTGCTGGTAGCCAGGGACAATACCGGGGTCTCGGTAAAGCCGGCAGAAATCAGGGCGTGCTTGATCAGGCCAAAGTAGTTGGAGGCCCGGCACTGGCCGCCGGTCTGGGTAATGGCAACCGCGGTGTGGGCGGGGTCGTACTTGCCGGACTGGAGGGCCCGGATAAAGTCGCCCACCACCAACGTGGCCGGATAGCAGACTTCGTTGTTGGCAAATTTCAGCCCCAGGTCCGCCGATTGGACGGTGCTTTCCGGCAGGGTTTCCACCTTGTAGCCCACCAGTTTCATCACGGACGGAATCAGGGGAGAAATAAACGGGGTAAAGAAGGGGGCCAGGATGGTGTAGTCCTTCATGGACTTTTCAAAGCGGGGGGTATCCACAAAAGGATCCGGTTCCTGCTTGGCATCCCGGTTGTAGCGGATGCTTTCCACCACGGACCGTACCCGCAGCTTCAGGGAGCCGATGTTGGAAACATCATCGATTTTCAGCAGGGTCAGGGCCTTGCCATGGCGCTGGAGGATTCCCCGGATTTCATCCTGGAGGAAGGCGTCCGGGCCGCAGCCAAAGGAGGTCATTTCCATAAAGTGGATGCTGTTGTCCTGCCGGGCCACCCAGTCCGCTGCCTTGGAAATTCGGTTGATGTAGGCCCATTGGCGCACCAGGTAGGAATCGTCAATGGTTACGCTGCTGTCATCCCGGAGCAGGTCTTCGTTGATGACGTTGATGCCCATG
Source organism: Acidaminococcus sp. AM05-11 (assembly GCF_003472805.1). Lineage (NCBI taxonomy): Bacteria > Bacillati > Bacillota > Negativicutes > Acidaminococcales > Acidaminococcaceae > Acidaminococcus > Acidaminococcus sp. AM05-11. Next base: position 105,652 of record NZ_QRMX01000001.1, read on the forward strand.
GCTGCAATGGACTCGCTGAGCTTGTGCTGGATCAGGGGATCCGTATGGTAAGGCCGGCCGGCCAAAAGAATGGTCAGCTGCTTGTTGTCCCGGCTCTTTTGGAGAATCTCCTGATTTTTGGCCTTGATGGCGTCGCTGTAGGCTTTTTGGGCAGCCACTGCGGCCTGGAAGGCCTTGTCCGCAGTAAACCGGTCGAAGCCAATGTAGCTGAGATATTCCCGAATCTGCTTTTTCAGGAGTTTTTCATCCTGGAAGTTGATGGGGGGAGAATCGATGGGAATCTGGGTATCGGCTACGCTTTTGATGACGTCGGAGTACCCGGAAACCACCGGGCAGTTGTAGCTGTTTAACTGGCGCTTGTCGTCCTGGTGTTCGTAGATGACGTAGGGCATGAAAATCCGGTTTACCCGTTTTTTCACCAGGTTGTTGATGTGCCCGTGGACCAGTTTGGCCGGGAAGCAGATGTTGTCCGACATGACATCGTGGATGCCGCCTTCATAGTTTTTGAAGGTGGAGGGGTCGGACAGCTGGACCTTCAGCCCGCAGCTTGTAAACAGGGCGTGCCAGAAGGGGTAGTCCTCGTAAATGTTCAGGCAGCGGGGAATGCCAATGGTGCGTTCCGCGTCTTCCTTTACCGGCCGGTCAAAGAGCAGCTTGTATTTGTATTCGTAGATGTTTTCCCCGGGTTTTACGTCTTCCCTGTTGTTGGTGAAGAATTTTTCGCATTTGTTTCCGGAGAAATAGGTGCTGCCGTTGGCAAAATTGTATTTTTTGATCAGGCAGTTGTTTTCGCAGCCGTGGCATTGGAGCTGGCTGTCGGTATAGGTGGCAATATGGAGCAGTTCGTCCAGGGTCACGGAACCTTCGGCCCGGCTTCTGGCAAACAGGGCGCAGCCGTAGGCTCCCATGATTTCAGGGATATTGCTCCGGTGCACGGTGGTATGGGTCAATAGTTCAAAGGCCCGGACCACAGCGTCGTTTTTCATGGTACCGCCCTGGAGCACGATTTCCTTCCCCAGGTCCAGGGTGTTTTGCAGCTTCAGTACCTTGTACAGGCAGTTTTTTACCACCGAGTAGGCAAGTCCCGCGGAAATATCCGGGGTGGTCAGGCCTTCCCTGAGACTCTGTTTTACCTTGGAGTTCATGAACACCGTGCAGCGGGTGCCCAGGTCGCAGGGCATTTTGGCTTCACAGGCCATTTTGGCAAAGTCGCTGACGGAATAGTTTAAGCCCTTGGCAAAGGTTTCCAGGAAGGTGCCGCAGCCGGCGGAACAGGATTCGTTCAGTTCCATCCGGTTCAGGACCCCATGGTCCACGAAAATGGCCTTCATATCCTGGCCGCCAATGTCCAGAATAAAGGAAACCTTATCGTTGATCTTCCGGGCTGCCAGATAGTGGGCAATGGTTTCAATGATGCCGGTTTTCAGGTCGAAAGCGGCTTTGATCAGGTCTTCCCCGTAGCCTGTTGAGCAGCTGCCCTTCACCAGGGGATTGGCCCCTACTTCCAGGCATTTGGCGTAGAACGCTTCCAGGCTCTTTTGCACGGCCCCCAGCGGGTTGCCGTTATTGGGAGTGTAATAGGTGAACAGAATCCGGTCCTGGGGGTCAGTGACCACCAGTTTGGTGGTGGTGGAGCCGGAGTCGATGCCCAGGTATACGTCCTGGGTATCCGCCGTTAAGGGCGTCAGCTGGATATAGTCCGCTTCCTTTTCCTTTTTCCACGCTGCGTATTCTTCCGGGGAATTAAAAATCGGCGGCAGCACATCCTCGGACCGGATGACGGTCTTGGGAGCCTGGGCAAACCGTTCTACCAGCTCATCAAAGCCGATAACTGGAGCGTCCTGGGCGCTGATGGCTGTGCCGTAGGCCGGAATCAGGTTGGCGTTTTCCGGCACAATGAAGTTCACATAGGGAATGCGCAGGCAGTCCATCAAGGCTTTGCGCAGGGCCGGCATAAAGGTCAGGGGGCCGCCGCAAAGCAGGATTTTGGGCTCAATGGTGCAGCCGTGGCTCAGGGTGGAAATGACCTGGACGGCTACAGCGTGGAAAATGGAAATGGCAATGTCTTCCCGGCTGACATTCTTGCTTAGGAGATTCTGGATGTCTGTTTTGGCAAACACACCGCAGCGAGAGGCAATGTAATGGACGTGCTGGGCCTTTTCTGCTAGGCCGTTGAGCTCTTCCACAGGAACCTTCAGCAAAACTGCCATTTGGTCCAGGAAAGCCCCTGTGCCCCCGGCACAGTTGCCGTTCATACGCAAATCGCAGCTTCCATCGGGTTTGATGTATACAATTTTTGCGTCTTCGCCGCCGATGTCGATCAGGGTGGCCACTTCGGGATATTTTTCCTTGACGAATTTGGTGGCCGCAATGACTTCCTGCTCAAAAGGAAGCTGGAATTTTTCTGCCAGGCCCATGCCGACAGAACCGGTAATTTTCAGCTTCAGGCGGGCAGCTCCGATTTGGGAGCGCAAGGATTGCAGTTCTTCCCGGAGAACGGCAGGCACATTGGCCTGGTGGCGTCTGTACCGGGTAAAAACGACTTCCTTATTTTGGTTCAGGACAACAATTTTCGCTGTCGTGGACCCGATGTCTAAACCTACATTATACGTACTCATGATGCACCTCTACTTAAAGTGTATATAATTATAGCACATTTAACTAAAAATACTAGATGGAACCCGTAGGGAAAGAGGTTATTTTTCACCCCATTTTGAGGGCTTTTGGAAAAGCTGCTGGCCCTTATTAGAAATGGCTTATAGCTAGGAAAAACGGGGATTTTCACGGTTTTTCAGGTTCCCGGGCGCTGCTCCTTGATGGGGTGCAGGAAAGCAGGTTGGAACAAGAATACGTGTACACTCCAAAAAGACAGAAGGCCGCTTTAATTGGTACGGACACATAAGGAAATCTTCAAATGTTACAAAAATGTTTACACTTATAAATGAACAATCTGGGAAAAAAGTGGAAAGCCTTTGTGGGATTTCCGGGATTTCTGCGCCAGACGGGCCAAAATATGATAAAATAAAACAATTGTGTTGAAATTGATTTTTTCTGGCAGAAGGGTGTGTGGCATGGAACAGGAAGTGCAAAAACCAGCAGGGAATAAAACAACAAAATTCCTCAAGGGAACCATGATTTTAACCATTTCCAGTATTGTGGTAAAGGTAATCGGGGCCCTGAACTGGGCCATTTTGTCCCGGGTTATGGGGGGCGAAGGAATCGGCATCTACCAGATGGGCTTCCCCATCTATCTGATGGCCATTACGGTTTCCTCCGCCGGTATTCCCGTGGCCATTTCCATTATTACCGCAGAAAAGGTGGCCCAGGATGATTATTTCGGAGCCCAGCGGGTGTTTCGGGTGTCCCTGCGGCTCCTGTTCTTTACGGGCCTGTTCTTCTCCCTGTGTTTGTGGGGCGGGGCAGGGTATCTGATTCAGTCCAAGATTATCGCCGATCCCCGGGCCTACTATTCCATCATTGCCCTGGCCCCGGCGGTATTCTTCGTCACCTTCCTGTCCAGTTTCCGGGGGTATTTCCAGGGGATGCAGATTATGATTCCTACCGCCTGTTCGGAAATTACGGAACAGACGGTGCGGGTATTTACCATGATCGCCTTTTCCTACCTGCTGCTGCCCAGAGGTCTGACCTATGCAGCGGCAGGGGCCAGTATGGGGGCTGGGGCCGGTGCTTTCTGCGGCCTGGTGGTACTGCAGATTTTCTACCTGCGGCTGAAGCATAAGCTGTTTCCCAAGGGCCTGACCGCTCCGGCCAAGCCGCCGGAATCCGCCTGGACCATCATCAAAAGACTGGTGACCCTGGCCCTGCCGGTGTCCATGTCCAGCCTGATGCTGCCGGTAGTTTCCAACCTGGATATGATGATTGTGCCCCGTCGGCTCATGGCCGGGGGCTGGACCCTGCCGGAAGCCACCACCCTGTTCGGGTATCTTACCGGGGTGGCGGTGCCCCTGGTCAATATGTCCACCATCTTGACCGCGGCCCTTTCCATCAGTCTGGTGCCTGCCATCAGCGAGTCCCGGATTTTAAATGATACCTCCGGCATCCGGGAAAAGGTCAGCACGGCCTTTTCCGTAGCTGCCGTCATTACCATTCCTTGCAGCATTGGGCTCCACGTGCTGGGAGGCCGGGTAGCTACCCTGATCTACAGCGCTCCCAACGCCGGGCCGGCCATTGAAACCATGAGCTGGGCCATTTTCCTTTTGGGCCTGCACCAGGTCAGTACGGGGATTTTGCAGGGCCTGGGCCGGACCAAGATTCCGGTGTTCAATATGATTATTGCCGCTGCGGCCAAGGTGTTCCTGAACTGGAACCTGACGGCCATTCCCTCCCTGGGGATTGTGGGTTCTTCCTGGGCTACGGTGGCGGATATTGGGATTGCTGCCCTGCTGAACCTGTTCTTCATCCAGAAGTACACGGGCTTCTCCCTGGAAGTGAAACAGCTGCTGAAAACCCTGGTGGCCGCTGTGGTCATGGGGGCCGCTGTAAAAGGCTTTCTGCTGCTGTTCCCGGGTACCCGGTTCCTGAGCATTATTGGGGCCATGGTGGTAGCCATTCCGGTGTATGCCCTGCTCCTGCTGCTGCTGAAGACCATGCCGGAAGACGAACTGGCACAGATTCCCTTTGTGGGCCGGCGGATGGTGCTGCTGGGCCGGAAACTGGGACTATTAAAACCCCAGGAAAAATAAAAAATAAATGTGTGCTGCTTCCTCAACCAAAACGGCTGGGGAAGTATTTTTTTGACTGATGAGTCTTTTGAAAAGCCCTGTATTTATGCCGCTTTACGGAAGTAAAATGTGATATTTTTGGAGCAATCCTTGCAAAGTAGGAGGATTCCTAGTACAATAGCTATCAGTATAAGGATTCTTATTTGGCAGGACAGGCAAAGCTTCCTGCCAGGCCAAAACCACAAAAACCATTTGGGGGTGTGAGCTGCTCACAGCCCCTTTCTTGTTGGCAGTCCCGGCGGCAGCGCCCTGGGACAGGTAAAGGAGTTTGAAGGTATGGAGCAAAGCAAAAGCAAAGAAAAACTGGCAAAGCTGGGCAGCTACTTTTCCGGCCTGTTGCCCAAGGGCCATTTCCTGGGCGCCGGCCTTTCTTTGGAATGGAAAGATGAAAACGGGGAAGTCCGGGAATTCCACGGGGGCACCAAGCTGATTTTCGGCTTTGCCGGGGTTTTCCTGGTCTGCCTGATGGGGCTGGCGGTCTGCGGCGGCCTTTTGGTCCGGGCCTGGGATGAACAGCTGGAGCTGGCCAACTACCGGGCGGACTACGGGGTCTACACGGAACGGATGGCTAAGCTCATGGACAACAACGAAAAACTCCAGAAGGAACTGGGCCAGGTGGTCCAGCTGGAGGACGCGGTCCGGAAGAAACTGGCCCAGGACGGGGTCAAGATTGGCGAAGAAACCGTGGACCAAAAATCCAAGGAGCTGGATAACGGCGGCCAGGGTGGTTCCACCACGGCCGACCAGCTTTCCGTGCTGGAGGTCCAGGATGAAATCAACCGGAAGCGGCTGGGCTACAAGAAGGAAAACCTCACCAATATGCTGCTGGCCCTGTCCTACTCCGGGGACGGCACCTACGGGTGGCCCCTCAGCGGCGGGGAAATCAGCTCCTTTTACGGGATGCGGGCCGATCCCTTTGGGAAAGGTAGCGACTACCATCCGGGCATCGATATTGCCGCGGACTACGGCACGCCGGTGCGGGCTTCGGCCACCGGCGTGGTCCAGGAAGCCCAGTGGAACGGCGGATACGGACGGTTTGTCAGCATTGATCACGGCAATGGCATGCTGACCTGCTACGGCCATATGAGCGCCATTGCCGTAACCCCGGGACAGCATGTGAAGCGGGGGGACGTCATCGGCTACGTGGGCAGCAGCGGCTACAGCACCGGGCCCCATCTGCACTTTGAAATGCGGCAGAACGGGAATACGGTGAACCCGTTAAACTACGCCCGGCCGGTACGCTAAGACAAAATAAAACGACTGGGGCTGTGAAATAATGAAACTTCTATCGTCGCCTGCGGCGACACTTCCTACACGCTTGCAGGAAGCATTCTATGACGCTACTGGTCAAGTAATAGACTAGGGTAGTGCCAGGCATTTACGAACTATGCTGCTTTGCTATATCCGTTTTGCACATGACTCGTATAGGCCTAAGACTGGCCCCTGCAAGCGTGTAGGGGCTGTCAGTCCGCAGGACTGACTGAGGAAGTTTATTAGATACGGCTATAACGGACAACAAAAATGGCTTGAGAACTCTTTTGAGCTCGCAAGCCATTTTTTCTTTCAGGGGTAGGTATTATTTCACACCCCCCGCCGTTTTTTTGTTTGGGACGCTATTCCTTTTCCCGTTTGGCCTGGCAGTCGGCACAGTAGCCGTACAGTTCCAGGTAGTGGCCCACAATTTCAAAGTGGGTTTTCCGGGCCAGGTCTTCCTCAAAGCCGTGGAGGGGACAGCCGTCAATGTCCACCACCTTGTGGCAGCCCAGGCAGATCAGGTGATGGGTGTGGCTCAGGGTGTACAGCAGGAAGCCGTATTTCCGGGAGCCCGGCAGCAGCATCTTTTCCGTAAGCTTTTTCTCGGTGAACATTTCCAAAATCCGGTATACGGTGGAAAAATTCAGATGGGCTCCTTCCTGGAGCAGTTTTTCATAGATTTCGTCGGCAGAGAGAACTTCCCGCTGGCGGAGCATCATTTGAAGCACCTGGTTCCGGGCTTTGGTGCTTTTGAGCCCTACCCGGCGGATCATCTCCTCACTGGTCAGCGGTTCTGTACTATTCAGCATGGGCACCTCCTTGCTGGAGCTTTTGGGACAGCTCCTTATAGAAAATCACCAGCATCAGGAGCACCACGGACACAATGGCGGTAATGCCCCCCGGGGCGGCTCCCAGCCAATAGGAAGCAAACAGCCCGGACAAGATGTCGATGAAGCTGAACACCACCGACAAGAACAGGGTTTGGCGGAACCCCTTCTGCAGCTGGAGGGCGGTGGCCACCGGCAGGGCAATCAGGGAACTGATGACCAGGATCCCCACAATCCGGATGGATACGGAAATGGTGGCTGCCACCAGGATGGAAAAAATATAATTGATGGCCCGGGCCTTGACGCCGGCAATCCGGGCACCGTCCTCGTCAAAGGACAGCATGACCAGTTGGGGAAAGAGTCCCAGGATGGTCAAAAGGGAAATGATGGTCAGCACCAGTACCGTCAGCACTTCTTTCTGGGAAACGGTCAGGATGCTGCCAAACAGGAAAGAATCTACATTGGCGTGGACCAGGCCGGAGCTGATAATGGTAATGGCGATGCCCACGGACAGGGACAGGACAATCACCAGGGTCAGTTCCGCATAGCGCCGGAATTTCTCCCGGAGGACTTCAATGAGCAGCCCGAAAAAGGAGGTCAGGCAGAAGGCACTGAGGATGGGGTTCCAGTCCAGCAGAAGCCCCGTGGCCACCCCGGCCAGGGAAGCGTGGCTCAGGGCGTCGCCAATCATGGAGTAGCGGCGCAGCACCAGGAACATCCCAATCAGGGGACAGATCAGGGAAATCAGCACGCTGATCATAAAGGCATTGCGCATAAAGGCGTATTCAAACATGACGGTTCCCTCCGTTCTCTGCTAGATATTCCTGGATATATTCCTGAGGCGTGCAGAAATGGCCCTGGGACTGGACCACGTGGAAGAAGGTGGAGGCATGGGAAGCGGCGTAGCGCAGGTTGTGCTCCACCGTGACAATGGTGATGCCCTGGGCATTTAACTGCTGAATCAAAGGGTACAGGTCGTCCTGGCTCTTGAGGTCCATGCCGGTAGAAGGTTCATCAAAAATCATCAGGTCCGGCTTGCCCAAAAGGGCCCGGGCAATCATCACCTTCTGGTACTGGCCGCCGGACAGGGCGCCAATCAGGTGTTCCTGCAGCTCCGTAATATGCATCTGGTCCAGCACCCGGTCCACCACTTTTTTGTCCTTGATATGGAGAATCTGCCGGGTATAGTCCAGCACTTCCCGGACAGTAATGGGGAACTGCTTGTTTACCATATCCGTGGGCTGGGGCACGTAGGCCGGCCGCCGGAAGGTGGAACGGATGGTGCCGGAGCTGGGGGAGAGCAGCCCCAGCATCAATTTGATCAGGGTGCTTTTGCCGCTGCCGTTTTCTCCCACAATGGCGATATAATCCCCGTCCTGAATGGTCATGGACAGGTCTTTCAATAAATAGGGACCTTGCTCGTAGGCAAAGTAGATATGACTTAAAGCTAACATGGGGTTAAATCCTTTCCCAAAATATTCTCTGGCAAATCTCTGGGATTTCCAGATGACAATAGTTTATTATAGAAGTGTTCACATAGAAATGCAAGGCATTTGCATTTATTGACGTTAGGCCAGCGGCGTGGTATGATAGGGAACGCGAGAAGATGCAAATCATTTGCAAGAAGTGGAGGAAGCAAGGATGAAAAAAGGATTGGCTCTGGTGCTGAGCCTGTGTTTATTGGTGCTGGGGGCCGGCTGCGGCAGTTCCAGTACCCCAGAAAAGAAAAGCGGCAAGCTGCCGGTTTCGGTGAGCTTTTATGCCATGAAGGAACTGGTCCAGGCTGTGGGCGGGGATAAGGTGGAAATTACCACCATCATTCCGGACGGCACGGAACCCCACGATTTTCAGCCCACGCCCAAGGATATGACCCGGCTGCATGAAGCCAAGGTTTTTGTAAAGCAGGGCCTGGGCATGGAGCCCTGGGCGGACGATATGGTGAAGGCTGCGGACAATCCCAAACTGCTGGTGGTGGAAGCGGCCAAGAATGTAACCCCCATCAAAAATACCGATGAGGATGAAATCAAGGAGCATGGCCAGTACGATCCCCATGCCTGGCTGTCCCTGGCCTGTGCCCGCAACGAGGTGGACCAGATTGTGGAGGGCCTCTCCAAGGCGGATCCGGCCAATGGGGATTACTACAAAAAGAACGGGGAAGCCTACGAAAAGAAGCTCCAGGACCTGGAAAATACCTATAAGGGAAAATTCCAAAACCTGCCCCGGAAAGAATTCGTTACCGGCCATGCGGCCTTTGCCTACCTGTGCCGGGATTTTGGCCTGACCCAGAACAGTGTGGAATCCGTCTTTGCTTCCGGCGAGCCCAATGCTAAGCAGATGGCCCAGCTGGTGAGCTACTGCAAAGAACATCGGGTAACCACCATCTTTACGGAAGCGGCCATCAGCCCCAAGACCAGCGAAGCCCTGGCCAAGGAAGTGGGAGCCAAGGTGGTGCCCATCCACACCCTGGAGGGCAGTGAAGGCAGTGACAAAGGGTATTTGGCCCTGATGGAAGAAAACCTGAAAGCCATTTACGCCAGCCTGCAATAAAGCAGAACCTCGGGAGTGCGGCTTGCCGCCTCCCTTTTTTTATGGAAAAAACCTGTTTTTTTCAGGCAGTTTGGGTATAATGGGATGATACGGAAGGGGGACTGGCAATGGAACGCATCAGCCGAATTTTACAGGAAATTGCCCATTATGGGAAAAATCAGGACGGGTCCTATACCCGTCTGGGCTATAGCCCGGAATTTAGAGAGAGCCGGAACGCGGCCCAAAAACTCATGGAAAGCTATGGAATGGAAACCAGTACGGATGCAGCTGGCAATGTGAGAGGCATTCTTTGGGGTACGGACAAAGCGGCAAAACATATTCTCATGGGGTCCCACCTGGATACGGTGCCTTCCGGAGGCCTTTTTGACGGCGCCTACGGGGTAGCCGCAGCCCTGGGAGCGGTGGAACGGCTGCAGCAGGAGGGCCGGAAGCTGCGTCATACCGTAGAGGTGTACGGCTTTAACGCCGAAGAAGGGGGCCCCTTGGGCGGTACCTTCGGCAGCCGGGCCCTGGCGGGCCTGGTGGATCCCCAGCAGTTCCACCTGGCAGAGGCCCTGGCAGCCTATGGCCACACCGTGGAGGAAATTCTCGCCTGTGCCCGGGATTTTTCAGATGTACTGTGTTATCTGGAAACCCATGTGGAGCAGGGCGGCGTGCTGGAACAACAGGGGATTCCTATTGGAGTGGTCAGCGGCATTGCCGGCATTGGCCGCTACCAGGTAACAGCCCTGGGCCAGAGCAACCACGGGGGCACCACCCCCATGCGCCTGCGCCGGGACGCCATGGTGGCCATGGCTATGCTGATTGTGTATGCCGATGCCCAGTGCCGGGAAATTGACCCCGCCCTGGTCTTCACCCCGGGAAAAGTGACGGTGTATCCGGGCGCGGCCAATGTGGTGCCGGGAAAAGTGGTGGCGTCCTTTGAAATGCGCCATGTGGAGAAAGCCAGGACCGATGAACTGCTGCGCCGCATTGAGGCAAAAGCCAAAGAGATTCCAGATGCTGACTTTACCATTGAAAAAGTCATCTACAAGAGCAGCGCCCACTGTGCTCCAGCCTTGCAGGACATGATCCGGCAGGCAGCGGCCGAGGCAGGCGCTGCAGCCATGACCCTGCCCAGCGGAGCCGGCCACGATGCGGATTCCCTGGACCACCGGGTGCCCATTGGGATGATTTTTGTGCCCAGCCATTTGGGCATCAGCCACAGCGGAGATGAATGGACGGAGCCCCAGGCTGTGGAGCAGGGCGGGGATATCCTGTATCGGACCCTGCTGAAGGTGGACGCAGCTGGTCTGGCGGAATAAAATCTTCATAATTTCTTGATATTTTGTGCCCCAGTTCTGCATATTCCTTTCGTATACTACAGGCAACAAATGGAGTGAAGCTGGCAGTGAATTTTGGAAGCTGCTGGCAGCGAAAGGAGAATGCATGATGGTAATGACAAATTATATGGATCTTTTGGCTATGCACCAGCCCTGGAATCTGATCCTCTTTATGGTGCTGCCGGTGGTGCTGGCAGAATCCCTGGTGGCCACAGAATTTTATGTGACCTACTACCGGAAGGAAGGGGCGGGGAACTGGAAAAAATGGAACCACCGGCTGGGCATTGCTGCCGGGGGCTATTTCCTCCTGGTTTTCCTCTACCTGATGACCAATGTGGTACCGGGACTCAGCTGGAAGGGCTGGACGGATGAACTGGCCATTTGGGCCTACCTGCTGGGGATTGTTCCCCTGGGGGCCATTGCCCTGATGGAACTGGGGATTATCGGCAAACACGCTACGGAACACCAGCGGACCATGCGGCATTTTGGCCTTCTGATTGGCTTTTTGGTGGTCAGCCACGTGGCCATGGTCTTTGGCATGGTGGACCCGACCCTGAGCGGCTGGCGGCCCGCAGGAGCGCCTATGCAAAAAGGCATGGACCACAGCGCCATGCCGGGCATGCAGCAGTCGGCAGTTCCCCAAAAAGGAAACCGGGTTTTGGCCGCTGCCTACAGCGCCCAGGGCAAAACCGCCTACGCTGCCCAGAACCTGGATAACAGCGGTGCCAATAACAACAATGGCAATTGGCAGGGTGGTCCCTGCTGGGGCTACAACCAGAACGGCCGGGGAAATGCCAATCCCGGAAACGGCCAAAACTGGACGCCTCCCTGCTGGGGCGGCAATGGCAATGCCAATCAGGACAACCGGAGCGTGACGGCTTCCGGCTACAACTTCTAATACGAAAAAGGGACTGTGAAAAAATGGCTTGCGAATTCAAACTAGTTCGCAAGCTATTTTTAACGTTCGTTATAGCCGTATCTGCACCTCAAAACTTCCTCAGTCAGCCCTACGTGCTGACAGCCCCTTCACGCTTGAAGGGGCCGGTCTTAGGCCCATACTGGTCATGTGCAAAACGGGTTTTGAGATAAAATTTAGGTACGTAAATACCTGCACCACCCTTCTTTGTCACTTGACAAGTAGAGGCCTGGTACGCTTCCTGCAAGCGTGTAGGAAGTGTCGCCGAAGGCGACGATAGAAGTTTCATTTTTTCACAGTCCCTTTTTGTACAGGGAGCCTGACGCTTTTTGGCAAAACAAGGTATAATAAAAAACAAAAGGAGGTGGCCGGATGGACACCTATACGGTACTTGCCGTGGATGATGATGCCAAGCTTCTGGAACTGGTGACCAATTATCTGCGGAAGGAAAATTTTGTGGTTGTTACGGCTAGAGACGGGGAGGCGGCCCTGCAGGTTTTCCGGGAAAAGCAGCCCCAGCTGGTGCTTTTGGACCTGATGCTGCCCAAATTGGATGGCCGGGATGTGTGCCGGCAGATCCGGCAGGAAAGCACGGTGCCTATTATTATGCTTACCGCCCGGGATGCGGAATTTGACCGGCTGATGGGCTTGGAACTGGGGGCTGACGACTATATCACCAAACCGTTCAGCCTCCGGGAACTGACGGCCCGGGTCCGGGCCCTGCTGCGGCGCACCTACGGCGCCTATGTGGAGAAAAAAGCCCAGGAGCCTGAGGTGCTGGAAGCCGGTGGGCTGAAACTGGACCTGAAGGAGCATCTGCTCTGGCGGCAAAAGGAGGGCAGCCCCCAGACAGCGCCGGAGTGGGAAGAAATCGAGCTGACGCCCATTGAATTCAGCCTGTTGGAGGTGTTTTTAAAGAATCCCCGGCAAGTCTTCAACCGGCTGCAGCTGCTGGAGAATACCCACGGCTTTGCCTTTGAAGGCTACGAGCGGACCATTGATGCCCACATCCGGAACCTGCGCCGGAAAATCGAGCCGGATACCCGGCATCCCCGGTATATCCTTACGGTGTACGGCATTGGCTATAAATTTGGAGGGGACTCCCATGCCTAAATTTCACAGCATTCGGGATAAGCTCATGGTCAGTACCTTTCTGCTGATCCTGCTCTGCGGCCTGGTGGTCATCTACCTGTGCGGCCGGCAGATGGAAGACCTGTTCCTGCGCTATTTGAGCATGCCCGGCACGATGCACGGCGGTATGATGCACGGCGGCATGATGGGCGGCGGTATGGGGATGATGGGCCCTTCGGAACTGGCCTTTATGGAATCCTACCACCAGTCCCTTTGGTGGGTGGGGCTGTTTTTTGCTTTTCTGGGCCTGGTGGTCAGCTATTTTCTGGCTGGCTCCATTACCAGGCCCCTGCGGCAGCTCTGCCAGGCTACGGAAAAAATCCGCCAGGGCAAGCTGAAGCAGGAAGTGCCGGTGACCACCTGTGATGAGGTGGGGCAGCTGACCACCCTGTTCAACAAAATGTCCGAGGAACTGGCGGAGAACGAACAAAACCGGCGGGAATTTTTGGCCAACATTGCCCATGAGCTGCGGACGCCTTTGGCCGTACTCCAGGGGCAGCTGGAAAGTCTGCTGGACGGCGTGGAACCGCCGGCCCCGGAAAAACTCTTTTCCATGGAGGAAGAAGTCATGCGGCTGACCCGGCTGGTGGCGGACCTCAGGGACTTGTCCCTGGCGGAGGTGCACCAGCTGGAGCTGCACAAAAAGCCGGTGGATCTCAACGGCCTGCTTCAGCGGGCTGCAGCCATGCTGACGCCCCTTTTGGAGGAAAAGCATCTCCAGTTCCAGGTGGACCTGGCAGAGCAGCTGCCCCTTTTGGAACTGGACCCGGACCGGCTGAACCAGGTGGTGTACAATCTGGTGGTGAACGCCATCCGTTATACGGACCCGGGAACGGTGATTACCCTGACCAGCCGGGTGCAAAACGGGCAGGTGCAGCTTTTGGTGGCGGACCAAGGACCGGGCATTGCTCCGGAAGACCTGCCCCATATTTTTGAGCATTTTTACCGGGGGGACAAATCCCGGAACCGGGGGACCGGAGGCAGCGGCATAGGCCTGTCCCTGGCCAAAAGTTTCGTGGAAAATCAGGGAGGCACCTTGACTGTAGCTAACACCCAGCCCAAAGGTGCTGTTTTTCAGGTGACTTTCCCTATAGAGAAGCAGAAAAAATAGGAGGCGCAGTATGGAACTAGAACAATTGCTTTTGGCCCGGCGGAGCGTCCGGCATTTTACAGCAGAACCGGTGGACCCTGCTGACCTGAAAAAAATTTTGGCGGCAGGGCTGTCGGTGCCCAGCAGCAAAAACCTCCACAGCAGCGAGCTGGTGGTGGTTACGGACCCGGAGCAGGTCCACGCCCTAGCGGACTGTAAGCCCCAGTTTGGCCAAATGCTCCGGGAAGCGGCCTGTGCGGTGGTGGTACTGGGCGCCACTTCTTCCCATGCCTGGGTGGAGGATGCCTCCCTGACCCTTTTGGCCATGCTGCTCCAGGCAACAGAGTTGGGCCTGGGCAGCTGCTGGGTTCAGGTGCGCCATATGCACGCAGCAGCCCTGGGAGCGGACGGGAAACCTCTCACGTCTTCGGATTACCTCAGAGAAAAACTGGGCATTCCGGAAGGGTATGAAGTGGAAGCCATTTTGGCCCTGGGCCATGCTGCCCATCCCCTGCGGCCCCATACGTTGCAGGAATTGGACTGGAAAAAGGTCCATCAGGAGCGGTTCTAAAGCAAAATCCCGTCCTTCCCAGTAAGGGAAAGACGGGATTTTTCAATTGGCGCTTTTAGAAGGTTCCCTGCATATAGGTTTCCCCCCAGTGGCAGATGGCCATAATCACCGGCCGCAGGGTTTCTCCCCGTTCCGTCAGGGAGTACTCGGTTTTGGGAGGAACCACCGGGTAGACTTCCCGGTGCAGCAGGCCGTCCGCCTCCAGTTCCCGGAGCTGCTGGGTCAGCATTTTGGCCGTAGCCTGGGGAATGTAGGCCTGGAGCTGGTGGAAACGGAGTACGGAATCCGTCATGATATGGTAAAGGATGATGGCCTTGTATTTGCCCCCAATTTGGCTAAGGGCAGCTTCCACTGGGCAGTGGAAGGGCTTTTCCTGGGGATCGTGTGGTTTCATAATGCCTCCTTGGTTTCTGAAAGGTAGCAAATACCTTTTTGGGCAGTATTTGCAGAATAAAAGACCTATGGTAATATTACCATAAGATGTCAATGGGTTCCCAGAGCGCCGGGAGAGGCTCTGGACCAGGGGAGGGGAAAGTTATGGAAAAAAACAGCGGGGGTTGGGGAAACTATTTGCTGCCCATTGTGGCCGCCTGTCTGCTTTACGCCCTGAGCGGCGGTATCCGGGCGGTGTATGGGATTATGATCCGTCCGCTGACGGTATTGTCCGGAATTTCTTATGCGGACGCAGCTTTTGCTTTTGGCATTGCCCAGCTGCTGTACGGGCTGACCCAGCCCCTGTGGGGCGCCCTGGCCCTGCGCCGGGGGAGCCGGCCGGTGCTTTTGGCAGGGGCGGTGCTGATGGCCGCCGGCTTATTTTTGACGCCGCTGGCCCGGAGCACCGGGGAGCTGACCCTGTATTTGGGGATTATCCTGGCTTCCGGGACGGGCGCCCTGTGCTTTGGCCTGATTATGGGCACCCTGTCGCCCCTTTTGGGACCCCAGCGGGCCTCCGCCGTGTCCGGCATCCTGAATGCCGCTTCCGGCATTGGCAGCGCCTTTTTGTCCCCGGCCCTTCAGGGCATGAATGCGGCCTGGGGAATTGGCACCAGCCTCAGGGTGCTGGGCGGGGCCCTGGCCTGTATGGTGCTGGTAATCCTGTGGCTGTGCAGCCTGAAGCAAGCGGGAAAGCCCAGCAGCCAGGCTGCTGAAGAAGCGTCCCAGGAGGCCATCGGCAGTGTTCTTCGCCGGGCCTGGGGCACCTGGGCCTATAAGGCCCTCCTGATTGGGTTCAGCACCTGCGGGTTCCATATGGTCATTATCCAGACCCACCTGGTGCCCCAAATGGAATCCCTGGGGGTGCCGGGCAGTACGGCAGCCATGCTGTACACCGGCTTTGGGCTCACCACCCTTCTGGGGTCCATTCTGTCCGGCTTTTTCTGCCTGCGCTTTCCCCAACCCCGGGTGTTGGGGACTTTGTACGGGCTCCGGGTGGTGACGGTGGTGCTGTTCATGTTCCTGCTGCCCCAAAATACCCTGTGCCTGGGTCTGTTCACCCTGCTTTTGGGTTTTACCGGAGATGCTACGGTGACCCCTACCTCGGAAATCATCAGCCGGCGGTTTGGCCCGGCTTCCATGGGTTTCCTTTTTGGGCTGACCTTTGTGTGTCACCAGATTGGGGGTTTTGTCAGTTCCTGGCTGGGGGGTATCCTGTTTACCCAGACCGGCAGCTACCAGACCATCTGGCTGGCGGATGCGGTGCTGTGCGCCATCGCTTCCCTGGCCAGCTATTCCATTTCCCGGAGGGTTCCTGCTTTAGAAAAATAAAACAGAAAGCCATGACGTTCCCTTTTGGGAGTGCCATGGCTTTTCTTACGTTTGGGGCAGGGCCTTGTCCGCTTTTTGGCCCGTTTGTTCCGGCCGGCCCTGGATGGCTTCCACCAGAAGGGGCACCAGGGAACGCAGGGGACTGTTTTCCTCATAGGCCAGGCCGATGGAACGATGGTTGTACCGGCTGCGGAAAGAGAAAAAGCGGACGTGGTTGGTTTTGGGGTTGTAGTTTTGGGCCAGAACCCCGGGCAGGAAGCCCACCCCGTAATTATGGTTTACCAGGGAATACACCGTATCCAGGTTTTCCGAGGAATAGACGGATTGGGGCATGAAGCCAAAGTGCCGGCAGATTTTCAGGGCAGCCTTGTGCATCTTGAGCCCTTCCTTGGGCAGCACAAAAGGAAAATGCTGGTAGGCCAACAGGTCGATTTTCCCGTCCTTCAGGGCGGTGGGAAGCAGGTCCAGGGCTTCCTTGTTTTCTTCGCTGAAGGCAAAGAGAATTTCTTCTTCTCCCAGGCTCACAAAGGAAACTTCCTTGTGGGTTACAGGAGCCGGGAAAATCCCAAAGTCCAGTTTGCCCTGGAGCATCTGGCTTTCCAGAAAATGGGATTCCCCGTCCACAATCTGGATGTGGTAGGCGGGCAGGCATTTCCGGATGCTTTGGAGGAAGGGGGTCAGGAACCACTTCCCGTAGAACTGGGATACGCCGATGCTGAGCTGCTTCTTTTCATCGTTGCACCAGTGGCGCATGGCCTGCTCCAGCCCCTGCATCTGCTTTAGGATTTCCTGGCCCTGCTGGATATAATACTGGCCGGCAGGGGTCAGTTCCACGTGGGTCCGGGTCCGGTAGAACAGGGCCACGTTCAGGCTTTTTTCCAGCCTTTTGATATATTGGCTCAGGGCCGGCTGGCTGATGAACAGCAGCTGGGCAGCCTGGGAAAAGCTTTTGGTTTTGGCCACGGCGGCCACGTACTCCAAATCACGGCTATCCATAGGTACCTCCTCTTTGGCTTATAACTTTGTATTATAGACTGATTATAATATAGTATTATACAACCCTTGGGGAAAATAGTAAAGTGTAGGCAAGAAAAGTGAGAATTGCGTGATAGTTTGCATAACGCAATGGGGGTAAAGGAGAGAGTATCATGGCTTTAAATTTGACGCAAAAATTATTGCAGGCCCATCTGGCCAAACCGGCGGAACTGGTGCCGGGTAATGAAATCGAACTGACGGTGGATCAGACCCTGACCCACGATATCAATGCGGTCATGTCCTACCTGGCCTTTGAGGCCCTGGACCTGGACCGGATCCGCACCAAGCTGTCCGTCAGCTACATTGACCACAATCTGCTGCAGATCGACAACAAGACCCCGGACGACCATATCTACCTGCAATCCATCGCCCAGCGTTACGGCCTGGTGCTGTCCAAGGCCGGCAACGGCATCTGCCATACCCTGCAATACAGCCGTTTTGGCAAGCCGGGAGCCATGCTCCTGGGAGGCGACAGCCATACGCCCAGCTGCGGCGCCCTGGGTATGCTGGCCATTGGGGTAGGGGGCATGGATATTGCTGTAGCCCTGGCAGGTTTCCCCTACGTGCTGAAAATGCCGAAAATCGTCAAGGTGAACCTGAAGGGTCATCTCCAACCCGGTTCTGCGGCCAAGGATATCATTCTGGAAATGCTGCGCCGCTGCACCGTGAAGGGCGGGGTTGGCAAAATTTATGAATACGTAGGAGAAGGGGCCAAAACCCTGTCCATTCCGGAACGGGTGACCATCACCAATATGGGGGCCGAACTGGGTGCTACCACTTCCGTCTTCCCGGCGGATGAACAGGTGCACCGCTTCCTGAAGGCCCAGGGCCGGGAACAGGATTACACCCCTTGGGAACCGGATGAAGGCTGTTCCTACGATGAAGAAATGGAAATCGACCTGGATACCCTGGAACCCCTGGTGGCTTGTCCCCATATGCCGGACAATGTGATGAAAGTGGCGGACGTGCCCAAGGTGCCGGTACAGCAGGTGTTCATCGGCAGCTGCACCAACGGTTCCTACAGCGACTTCAAGAAAGTGGCGCTGGTACTCAAGGACCACAAAATCTGCCCCACGGTGAGCCTGGTGCTGGGCATCAGCTCCCGGCAGATCTACCTGCGGCTGATGCAGGACGGCGTCCTGGCAGAGCTGCTCAATGCCGGCTGCCGGCTGACGGAACTGGCCTGCGGACCCTGCTGCGGCATCGGCATTGCGCCCCCCAGCAAAGGCATTGCAGTCCGGACCTCCAACCGGAACTTCAAGGGCCGGAGCAGCACGGCGGATGCCAGCCTGTACCTGGTAAGCCCTGAAGTGGCTGCAGCTACGGCCATTAAAGGGGAACTGGCCCTGCCCCAGGACGTGATGGACGATGTATCCGTACTGGCCCAGGTTCAGGAACCGGACAGCTATCCCATCAACGACAACCTGTTCCTGCTGCCGCCGGAAGATGGCAGCAAGGTGGAAATCGTCCGGGGCCCCAACATCAAACCCCTGCCGGTAGCCGAACCGCCGGAAGAAACCCTGGAAGCCAAGGTCAGCCTGAAAGCCCGGGACAATGTGTCCACCGACGATATTACCCCGGCCAGCGCCCAATTTTCTTCCATGCGGTCCAATATGCCGGCCATGGCCCAATATGCGTTCTGCCGCTACGACCCTGACTTTTCCAAACGGGCCCAGGCAGACGGCAAGAGCTTTATTGTAGGCGGGGAAAACTACGGCCAAGGTTCCTCCCGGGAACACGCCGCCATTACCCCCATGTACCTGGGCGTCAAAATGGTGATTGCCAAGAGCTTTGCCCGGATCCATAAGCAGAACCTGATCAACCATGGGGTTACCCCGGTGGTCTTTGTGGACCCGGCGGCCTACGACGGCATTGACCTGGACGACAC
This sequence comes from Acidaminococcus sp. AM05-11, assembly GCF_003472805.1. Lineage (NCBI taxonomy): Bacteria > Bacillati > Bacillota > Negativicutes > Acidaminococcales > Acidaminococcaceae > Acidaminococcus > Acidaminococcus sp. AM05-11. The sequence goes on from NZ_QRMX01000001.1 coordinate 124,739, forward strand.
CTTCCATATCGACAACCTGCGGGAGCAGATGAAACAGAAATTGATTACCGTAAAAAATATCACCAATGGCACCCAATTCCAGGTTCGTCTGGAAGTGTCCGACCAGGAAGTAGAAATCCTGCTGGCCGGCGGCAAACTGCGCTTCTACAAAGCCAAGCTCCACGGCCACGCCTAAGCTAAAGGGGAAGAAATCATGGAAAATAAAAAAGTAACTTACGCCTATATTGGCTGCCGCACTACGGAAAAGAGAAATGCCCGGGGTAAGGGCATCTCCTGTTATACCATTGACGAACGGGGAGTCTGGAAGCTTAAAAATATTACCAAAACCATGGATAACCCGTCCTATCTGGCCTTTGACCGGACGGAACAGTTCCTGTACACCGTCCACGGGGATTTTCACGAAGTCAGCGCTTTCCGCATTGAGGAAAACGGCAATCTGACCTTCCTCCAGACCCTGCACGGCATCGGCCAGAACCCGGTGCATCTGGTGCCCTCCCTGGACAACCGGTTCCTGTTTGTAGCCTCCCTCCAGGGCGGCTGCGTGGCTTCCCTGCCCCGGCGGGAAGACGGTACCCTGGGTGACCCGGTTTGGGTGGAACACCTGGAAGGCTGCGTGGAAGGGGGCGTTTCCCACGCCCACCAGTGCCTTCTGGACCATACGGGGAACTTCCTCTTGGTGCCCACCCAGGGCCGGAAAGTGGGCTACGAACGGGTTTGGGTGCTGAAGGTGGACCAGGCTACGGGAAAACTGTCCCGGGCCAGCTGGGTGGAAGCCCGGACCTACGCAGAACCCCGGCATATTGCCCTGACTGAGGACAACAAGCGGGCCTATCTGGTCAACGAAAAGGGCAACGCCGTTACCTTCTACGACTTTGACGATGCAGCCGGCGTCCTGACGCCTCGGCAGATCAAAACCACTCTGCCGGATACGTATACCGGCCAGGGCCAGGCCAGCGCTGTGCTGGTGTACCCGGAAGGCCCCTTTGTGTACGCCTCCAACCGGATCCACGAAAGCCTGGCTTCCTACCGGGTGGATGAAGCTACGGGCTATCTGCACCCTACGGGCTTTGTGTCTTGTCAGGGCCTGACGCCCCGCTTTATGACCTTCAGCCCGGATAACCGGCAGCTGGTGGTGGCCAATGAAGACAGCGATACGCTGAAATTCTTCGCCATCGACCCGGATACGGGACTATTGGACTATACCGGGGTTACCGTACCCACGGAAAGCCCCACCTGTGTCATTTTCTGTTCCCGGTAAGGAGGATGCAGCATGGATTTAGGTATCTTATCCCTGGTTTTGCTGGTAGTGGCCATTGTTATCGGTTTTTTCCGGAAGGTCAATGTGGGCCTGGTTTCTCTGACCCTGGCCATGCTTTTGGGGCGTTTTGCCGGCCTGAAGGACAGCGTGATCCTAAACGGCTTTAAGCCTAATCTGTTTATTACCCTGATGGGGGTTACCCTGCTGTTCAGCATCCTGAACAACAATGGCACCATCGAGCTGCTGGCCAAGAAGATTGTGGCCCTGGCCGGCAAGAACAATTTCCTGATTCCCATTGCCATTTTCCTGATTGGCTTTGGCCTGACCACCATTGGCCCGGGGTCCATTCCCATTCTGGCCATTATGCCGGCCTTTGCCATTCCCATTGCCAAGGTGCACGGGTACAACCCGCTGATGCTGGCCATGATTGGCTGCTTCGGCTGTTTTGGGGGCCGGATGTCCCCCATTACCCCGGAAGGTATCCTGACCTATGATTTTCTGACTGCGGGGGGCCTGGATGCGGCGGCTGCTGTACAGCCCATCTATACGGCCCAGACCATTACCGGCGTGATTATGGCCATTGCCGCCTTTGTGTACTACAAGGGCTATAAGACCAATCCGCCGGCAGAAGGGGAAGCTGCCCTGAAGGAAAGCTTTACCCCCGGCCAGTGGCTGTCCCTTTTGGGCCTGATTGTCATGGCGGTGCTGGTTATTGCCTTCAAGTTCAATGTGGGCCTTACCTGTTTTGCCATCAGCGGTTTCCTGCTGGTGTGCCATGTGGCCAACGAAAAGCAGTGCCTCCGGGCCATTCCCTGGGGCGTGCTGATTATGGTTTCCGGGGTTAGTGCCCTGATGAACATCGTTATCCTGACCGGCGGCATTACCACCCTGACCAAGGCCCTGTCCCAGCTGATGAATCCCCACATTGCCCCGGCTGTGATGGCGGCAACGGCGGGCATTATGAGCCTGTTTTCCTCCGGCCTGGGCGTGGTGTTCCCCACCCTTTTGCCTACGGTGGTGGGCATTGGCCAGACCGTTGGGGTAAACCCTCTGGAGCTGGCTTCCATGGTGGTTATTGGCGGTACCATTACCGGCATCAGCCCCATTTCTACCACCGGCGGCCTGATTATGGCCACCCTGATGGCGGAAGACAGCAGTGACAAGCGGGACGAAGAAATGAAGCTGTTTATGGAACTGACCTTCTGGGCCCTGGGCATCCTGGTGGTGCTGACGGTGGTATCCGGCATCGGTTTCTACAACCTGATTTTCTAACCTATAAGAAAAAAGGGGCTGTGAAATAATACTTACCCCCGAAAGAAAAAACGGCTTGCGAGCTCAAAAGAGTTCGCAAACCGTTTTTTTGTTCGTTATGCCGTATCCAAACCTCAAAACTTCCTCAGTCAGTCCTGCGGACTGACAGCCCCTCCACGCTTGGATGGGCCAGTCTTAGGCCTATACTGGTCGTGTGCTAAACGGATTTTGAGATGAAGTCACGGTATGTAAATACTAGTACTACCCCTTTTGTGTCACTTGACCAGTAGAGGTCTGGAATGCTTCCTTCAAGCGTGAAGGAAGTGGCGCCGCAGGCGACGATAGAAGTTTCATTATTTCACACCCCTTTTTTTGTGTTTTTAAAACTTAGGCAGGGCTCTCCAGCCGGTCCAGGAAAAGCTTTACCTGGGGGAGCAGGGCGTAGTCTTCCTGGTAGTACACGGTGGTGGTCCGGGTAAAGGGGGTACCGTCGTTAAACTGGAGGGGCATTTTCCAGAGCCCGTCTTCCCGGGACAGGCAGATCTCCGGCAGGATGGACCAGCCAATCCCCGCCGCAATCATGGCCAGGCAGGCGGAGATGTCGTTGACCTGGATGGAATAGGCGTCCTCCTGGATATGCTGTTCCGTTTTCCAGCGCTGGATCCGGGCGGTAAAGGGCTTGTCCGAGGTCCGGTGGATGTAGGGCAGGTGGGAGAAGTCCCTGCCCTCATTTTCCCTGCTGGTTACGGCGTAAACCTTTTCCCGGGTCAGCAGCCGGCTGGCCCCGGACCAGGCAAAGGTCCCCCGGAGCACGGCCAGGGACAATTGGCCGGCTTGCAGCTTTTGGAACAGCTCCAGGCTTTGGCCGGTGGTGACGGCAATCTGCACGTCCGGGTAGTAGGTCATGTACTGCTTGAGCAGGGGCGGCAGGGTGTACCGGGCAAAATTTACGGAGACCCCCACCTTCAGGTGCCCGGCAATATGGCCCTGGGCAAACTGGGACAGGCTTTTGATCCGCAGGAGGGAAGCGGAAAGTTTATCCATTTCCTGGGCAATGCTGTCGGCCGAGGCGGTGGGAATCAGCCCCTTCACCGTGCGGATAAAGAGGGGCGCCCCCAGTTCCTCCTCCAGCTTGTGCAGCCGTTTGGTTACGGCGGATTGGGTCATGTACAGGTCCTGGGCGGTTTTGGTGATGTTCTTGCTTTCCATCAGCTGCTGAAAAATCCGGATATCTCGTTCATCCATGGAAGCTGCCTCCTAAACATTCCAACTTAGAATATAAATTAAGGAAATTATATCATTTTTCATGATGGAAGAAAGCCCCTATAATGGGAATTGTAGAAAACGTGCTCGTAAGAACTGGATTTCAGGGGGGTATAAACGATGAATCAAGAACAAAGAAAGTTTCCCTGCGTATATATGCGGGGCGGTACCAGCAAGGCCGTATTTTTTCATAAGGAAGATCTGCCCCAGGAGGAACGGGAATGGCCGGAAATCTTTTTGAAGGTGATGGGTACGCCGGATGTGAAGCAGATTGACGGAATGGGCGGCACGGTGAGCTCCACTTCCAAGGTGGCCGTGATTGCTAAGTCCCAGCGCCCGGGCGTGGACGTGGATTACCACTTCTTCCAGGTGGATATTGTGATTCCCCGGGTGGACGATTCCGCCAACTGCGGGAATATTTCCTCGGCAGTAGGACCCTACGCCATTGATGAGGGCCTGGTGCCGGCTGTGGAACCCATTACTGTGGTCCGGGTGTACAACGAGAATACGAAAAAGGTCATCGAGGAACATGTCCGGGTCCAAAACGGCCATGCCTGCGTCAACGGGGATACGGTAATCCAAGGGGTGCCGGGCACCGGTTCCCGGGTGGACCTGTTTTTTGAAGATCCTGCCGGCGCCAAAACCGGCAAACTGTTCCCTACAGGGCAGAAAAAAGAAAGGCTGGACGTACCTGGCTACGGTTTCTGTGAAGTTACCCTGATTGACTGCTCCAACCCGGTAGTGTTCATCAAGGCCGAGGACCTGGGCATCAAAGGGACGGAACTGACGGAGCTCAACCAGAACAAGGACGTTATGGAACATATTGAGCGCATCCGGGGCCTGGCGGCAGTACGTATGGGCTTTATTACGGACTATATGAAAGCCCGCACCGAATCCACTTCTGCCCCCAAGGTAGCCATTATCAGTAGGCCCCAGGACTATAAGAACATGGACGGCCAGCTGGTGCCCAAGGAAACTATGGACCTGTGCGTCCGGGCCATTTCCGTGGGTATGCTCCACAAGGCCTATCCCATGACGGTGGCTGTAGCTACCGGTGCTGCGGCCAAGCTTCCCGGCACCATTGTGGCGGACTGCCTGGGAAATTTTGCAGGGTCCTGTATCCGGCTGGGGCACTCCAGCGGGGTTACGGAAGTAAACATGAAAATGGACGGAGAAAAGGTCCTCCAGGGCGGCGTAGTGAGAACGGCCCGCCGGATTATGGATGGCTGGGTTTATATCCGTTAACGCTGGAAAAATACGAGAAAAACCAAAGGAGAACATCATGATTCAATGTTTTGATAAAGCCTATTACGTAACGGACGGGGGCAAGGGCTATGTCCCGGCTGACCAGCATCCGGAATGGGATGCCCAGGCGGCCCATAAAAATACCATTACACATCAGATTATCAGTGCCCACAACACCAGCGGCAGTGAGGAAAACCTCCGCCTGCATTTTGACGCCATCGGCGTTTACGACAACACCTATGTGGGCATTATGCAGACCGCCTGTGCTTCCGGCTTGAAAAAATTTCCGGTGCCCACCGTTTTCACCAACTGCCACAACTGCCTGTGCGCCGTTGGCGGCACCATCAACTCGGACGTGCACAAATACGCCGAATCCATCTGCAAAAAATATGGCGGTATTTTCGTACCGCCCCATGAAGCCGTAATCCACCAGTATATGCGGGAAATGATTGTGAAAGGCGGCAGCATGGCCATTGTGTCCGACTCCCATACCCGTTACGGCACCCAGGGTTCCCTGTCCATTGGGGAAGGGGGCCCGGAAATTGCCAAAGCCATGCTGAATAGACCCTACGAACTGCGCTACCCCAAAGTGGTAGGGGTGTACCTGGACGGGGCGCCCAAGGCCTGGGTTGGCCCCATGGACGTAGCCCTGACCCTGATTGGGGCCGTGTTCAAAAACGGCTTTGTAAAAAATAAGGTGCTGGAATTTGTGGGCCCCGGGGTGGCTTCCCTGTCCATGGACTTCCGGAACGGCATCGATACCATGACCACGGAATCTGCCTGCCTGACCTCCGTCTGGGAAACCGATGACGTGGTCCGGGAAGATTTCAAGGTCCATGACCGGGAGCAGGACTACAAGAAACTGGCACCCCAGGACAAGGCCCTGTACGACAGCTTCATTTACCTGGACCTGTCCACGGTGGAACCCATGATTGCCATTCCCTACCATCCTTCCAATGCCTTCCCCTTGAAGGAAGTCATTGCCCAGCCGGAAAAATACATGAAAATGGTGGAAGAAAACGCCAAGTCCGTCTTTGAAAATACCCCGGATATCCACCCCGATATGGTGGGCAAAATCCAAAAGAACGGCCGGATCCTGGTGGACCAGGCAGCCATTGCCGGCTGCGCCGCAGGTTCCTTTGAAAATATCTTTGCGGTGGACCAGGTAGCCCGCTATACCCAAAAGGGCCTGGGCATGTTCCCCCTGAACATCTACCCGGCTTCCCAGCCCATTTTGACGGAACTGAACCGGACGGGTATTGCCAACGACCTAATGACCTACGGCGTGCGCCTGAAAACCGCTTTCTGCGGGCCCTGCTTTGGGGCTTCCGACTGCCCGGAAAACAACGCCTTTGTGCTGCGGCATTCTACCCGGAACTTCCCCAACCGGGAAGGCTCCAAGCCGAACATGGGGCAGGTGGCTTCTGCTGCCCTGATGGATTCCAAGTCCATTGCTGCTACGGTCTTTAACGGTGGGCAATTGACCTCTGCTGAAGAAATGAAAGACGCCTTTACTACGGGTACCCTGCCGGAATTCCACTTCAACAAGGCCATCTACGACCATGTGGTGTACAACGGCTTTGGCAAGGCCCAGCCGGAAACGGAAATCATCTACGGACCCTCCATCAAGGATTGGCCTAAGATGGAAGCCCTGACGGATAACCTGCTCCTGGAAGTGGCCTCGGTGATCCGGGACGAAGTGACCACCACGGACGAACTGATTCCCTCTGGGGAAACGGCTTCCTACAGGTCCAATCCCTATAAAATCTCCGAGTTCACCCTGCTGCGGAAGGATCCCAGCTATGTGGGCAAGGCCAAGGCCGTACAGCAGTACGAAAAGGCACGCCTCTCGGGAGATAAGGCCACTGCGGCAAAATTCTACGCCGTACTGGAAAAAGTGGGCGTACCGGTGGAACAGGAGCTGGACAGCCTGCTGAAGACCACTGGCATTGGCAGCGTGCTCTACGCCAAACGGCCTGGGGACGGTTCTGCCAGAGAATATGCAGCCTCCTGCCAGAAAGTCCTGGGAGGCCTGGCCAATATCTGCATCGAATATGCTACCAAACGGTACCGCAGCAACTGCGTGAACTGGGGTATGCTGCCCTTTACCAATCCGGACCAGGAAATCAACCTGACCCCCGGTGACGTGATCTGGCTGCCGGGCATCCGGAAAGTAGTGGCCGAAGGGGGAAATGCCCTTGACGCAACGGTGATTGCCCAGGACGGCAGCATCCGCCCCCTGCACCTGGACCTGAAGGACCTGACCGCCGGGGAACGGAAGACCCTTTTGGCAGGCTCCATGATTAACGTATTCAAAGAAGAAGCTGCCGGAAAGTGAGGCAGAATATGCAATATGCGCAAGCACCTTTAGGAAGGCTGGCCGCTTTTACGGCCGGCCTTTCTTGGGAAACTTTACCTCCAGAGGTTCAGGAAGCGGCAGCCTTTCGGGTGCTGGATCTGGTCAGCGTCAGTGTGGGCGCTTCTGGGGATCCGCTGGTGGAACAGATGAAGAAGGCCCTCCGGGAGCTGAATCCGGAGGTGCCCCAGCGGGGGGCTGCCCTGTTTGGAGAACCGGGGAGCCAGTGGAGTCCCGAAAATGCAGCCTTTTTGAACGCCATGCTGGCCCATACCCTGGAACTGGATGACGTGCATCCGGCTTCCAAAAATCATGCGTCCGCCTGCCTGATTCCCGCAGCCTGGAGCCTGGGGCAATTTTTGCAGGTGACCGGGCCCCAGCTGCTGACGGCGGTGGTGGCGGGCTACGAAACGGCCTTCCGCATTGGCATGGCTTTTGGGGTGGCAGCCCACCGGAAACGGGGCTGGCACGCGACGGCTACCTGCGGGATTTTTGGGGCAGCAGCGGCCTGTGCCCAGCTGCTCCGGCTGACCCCGGAACAGACGGCCAGCGCCCTGGGACTGGCCGGGTCCCAAAGCACCGGGGTTTGGGCCTTTTTGGGGGACGGCACCAATTCCAAGGTGCTGAATCCAGCCCATGCAGCGGCCTGCGGCCTGCGCAGCGCCTACCTGGCCAAATACGGTCTGACAGGGCCTGTCCACATCCTGGAAGCCCAGGACGGGGGCCTTTTGGGCGCCATGAGTGACGGCGGCCAGGTGGAAAAGGTTTGCGCCGGCTTGGGCGAGACCTGGGAAATCCTGCGTATGGACATGAAGCCCTATCCCTGCTGCCGGTCTGCCCACGGGGGCATTGACGGGGCCCTGCAGCTCCGTCAATGCCTGCTCACCGGCCGGGAACAGGGCCGGGACGCAGAAGCCCAGGCCGTTTTGGAACGGACGGAGTCCCTCACGGCGGCCACCTACAAAATTGGCTACCAGCAGTGCGCCGTCAGTGCAGGCTGCCTTCACCCCAAGACCCCGGGCGAAGCCAAGTTTTCCCTGCCCTATGCCCTTGCCCATAGCCTTTTGTACTGCCGGGTGGATGGCAGCAGCTTTACCCCGGAGGCGGTGCAGGATCCCCGGCTTCAGGCCCTGCTGCCCCGGATTACCGTCACGGAGGATCCGGAGCTTACCGCCGCCTATCCGGACCACTGGAGCTGCCGGACCACCCTGCGGCTGAAAAATGGCCAGGAAGTGACAGCCTGGGTGGAGGACCCTACCGGTTCCTACCGCCGGCCCCTTTCGCCCCAGGCTGCCCTGGACAAGGCAGAAAGCCTGCTGGCCCACAAGTATCCCCACGGGACCCGGGCCCTGGCCCAAAGCCTGCTGGACCTGGCCCAGGCCCAGCAGCTGCCCAGAATTTAGCGTAATCCTCCTTTTTTATACAAAACCAACAACCAACAACAAACCACAAAAAACAGCGAACCGCAGGAGAACGGTTCGCTGTTTTTTGTGGTTTGTTGTTGGTTGGGGAAGCCGGGCTGCCCAGAACGTCCTGGATGACCTGATTCAGGGCCAAGGCTGCCCGGGAATGGTACCGGTCCGGGGACATGGCGGTGGCCAGCTCCATGGTAAAGCCGTCCTGCCCCAGGGACAGGAAAACAGCCGGCTGGAAATAGTGCCGGGAGCTGTAATAGGTAAAAGCCAGTCCCTGTCCAGAGGCTGCCAGGGAGGCAGCAAACATGGCGGACAGGTTTTCGTTGTAGGTTCTTGGCGTAAGCTTGGTGTTCTGGAAAATCCGCCGGGCTTCCCGGCCCAAAATGGTGTCGTAGCTGCTGAGCAGGAACTCAAACTGGGCCGCATCATGGATATCGATATAGCGGGGAATAGGGGATTTCCGGCCGGCGCTTTGGCCGGTTTTGGCCAGCTGGACCAGGGGATGCTGAGGGTGGGCAATCAGGCAGATTTCGTCTTCCATAAGGAATTGGGCCTTAATCCGGCTGTGCTTTTCCGGCATGGCCAGCAGTGCCACGTCAATCTCCCCGGTGAGCAGCATCTGCTCCAGGGCCAGGGAGTTCTGCTCCTCGATGCGCACGTGGATGTCCGGGTATTTGCTCCGGAATACCTTCAGTACCGGGGGCAGCAGGTAGGACCCCCGGAAGGAACTGATGCCCAGGATCACGTGGCCGCCCTTTAGGTTGGCAATATCCTGCATTTGGTCCTGGACCCGGTGGTAGGCTGCGGCCGACTGGTAGGCAAAGTCCAGCAGCAATTTCCCGGCTTCCGTAAGCCGTACCCCGCTGGCGGTACGAATGAACAGGGGGTAGCCCAGGTTGGCCTCATAGGAGCTGAGAAACTGGGACAGGCTGGACTGGGCCATGTACAGCCGGCCGGCGGCCTTGGAGATGCTTTTTTCTTCTGCAATGGCAATAAAATATTCCAAATCTCGTATTTCCATGGTGCTTCCTTTCTATACTACTATTTTCCGAGGATGTTTTGGCGAGAGAGCCCTGCGTCAATTGTATAGGCCTCTTATTTTTAGTTAATCCATCGGTTTTTCCGATATCAAGTATATCAAATTTTTGCATTCTTTCCCAATCGTTTTCATACTATTATGAACAAAGAACGAGAAATTCGGTAATTCAGAATTTTAGAAAAGGGGAGACAGAAATGAGCAGAGTATCCTTACAGGGCATTTGTGACATGCACGTCCACACCAATCCGGATCTGCGGCTGCGGGCCTACAACGATTTGCAGTTGGCGGACGCCGCCGTACGGGTGGGGGCCAGAGCCATTGTGATCAAATCCCATCTGGGCTTTACGGTAAACCGGGCGGCCATTGCCAACGCCTATGTAGAAAAGGTGTACGGCAAGAACACGGGCTTTACCATGTACGGCGGGGTGGTCATGAACAAGATCATCGGCGGGGTAAACCCGGAAGCCGTGGAAAAAGGCCTGAAACTGGGGGCCAAGGTGATTTGGCTGCCCACCCAGTCCGCCAAGCGCCATATGGAAAAGCTGGGGCAGGACCCTGCTTTGGGCATTGAGCTGGTCCGGGACGGCAAGGTGATTCCGGAACTGGAAACGGTGTTTGGCCTGGTCCGGGACTACAAGGCGGTGCTGGCCACGGCCCATGTATCCCCGGAAGAAGCCTTTGTGGTGGTGGAAGCTGCCCGGAAGGCCGGGGTGGAGAAAATCGTCATCACCCATCCGGAATGGTGGGTCTGCGACTACAGCCTGGAAGACCAGATCCGTTTGGTCAAGGATTACGATGTGATTTTGGAACGGTGCTACGCCCAAAATATGGGCAAGGGTAAAAAGTACCATTTGAACCTGAAAGAAAATGCGGAACTGATCCAAACCGTTGGCTATCAGCACGTGATGGTGGATACGGACGGGGGTCAGGTGGAAAACCCGGATTGGGAAACCGAAATCTACGAGTATATGCACTACCTTGTGGAATACGGGATTCCTGAAGAACAGATCTACTACATGACCAAGACCATCCCTTACCGCCTGCTGGGCATCACCGACGAACCGGTGGGAGCCGCCCAAGATTGATTTTCCCAAGCTTCAGGGAGCGGGGGCTTCTGAAGCAGACTAGCTGAAAAGGAGAAAAATCATCATGCTGAGTGCTTTTATTATCTTATCCATTGCTGTGGCCATTTACCTGGGGTACAAAACCCAGCTGAACACCGGTCTCTTTTGTATTGTCTTTGCCTATATCATTGGCTGTCTGGTTATGGGGCTGAAGCCGAAAAACGTCATCGCCTTCTGGCCCATCAGCACCATGTTCGTAATTCTGTCCGTATCCCTGTTTTATAACATTGCTGCCATTAATGGAACCCTGGAAAAAATGTCTGGGTCCCTGCTGTATGCCTGCCGGAAGTTCCCGGGAATGCTGCCGTTTGCCCTGTTTGCCGTAGCCGTTATCCTGTCCGTGATGGGCGCCACCTATTTCACGGTACTGGCTTTCCTGGCACCCATTACGCTGGTCATCTGCGATGAATCCCGGATGGACAAGCTGACCGGGGCTGTGGCCATCAACTGCGGCGCCCTGTGCGGCGGGGACTTTCCTACCTCCAACCTGGGGGTTATCTTCCGGGGCCTGGCGGATACGGCTTATGAAAACAGCCCGGGCCTGGTGGGTCCGGATTCCTTCAACCTGGAAATGCAGATTTTCCTGTTCTCCGTGGTCTTTTCCATTATCTTGATTGCCCTGTTCCGCTATGGCCTGAAAGCCAACCGGAATATCGGCCAAGGTGTGACATTTAAGAAGCCGGAACCCTTTACCGGCAAACAGAAATCCACCCTGACCTTAATGGTGGTCATGATGGTGGTGGTACTGATTTTCCCGCTGCTGAAGATTTTCCTGCCCACGGATCCTACCATCAAATACTTTGCCAACCTGGTTGACGTAGGTCTGGTGGCCATTATCTTTGCCGTCATCGGTCTCCTGATGGGCCTGGCTCCCCAGAAGGAAGCCATTGCCAAGATTCCCTGGAATACTATCATCATGATTGCCGGGGCAGGCATGCTCATTGCCGTTGCCGTACACGCAGGTACCATCAAGATGCTTAGCACCTGGGTGGGCAGCAATGTACCAAAACCGCTGATTCCCATTGCCTTCTCCATCATTGCCGCCATCATGAGCTTCTTCAGCTCCACCACGGGCGTGGTTACCCCGGCCCTGTTCCCGCTGATTCCGGAACTGGCCGATACGGCCAGCATTTCCGCACCGGTGCTGTTTGCCTGCACGGTGCTGGGGGCCCAGTCCAGTGCCATCAGCCCCTTTTCCTCCGGCGGTTCCCTGATTCTGGGTTCTGCTCCTAAGGAAGAAGAGCGGAATACCCTGTTCAGCCGGCTGCTGCTGGTGGCCGTGCCCGTCAGCATTGTAGTCTGCGCTGCCTACAACTTTGTGGTAGCCCTGATGCTGTAAGAATCGATTTTCCTGTAATTCCATAAAAAAACGGTATTTCTGTTGGATGCAGAAATACCGTTTTTTGTGTCTATTTTGTTTGGGGGCTTACTTGTCTTCCGCCAGGGGATAGGCCTGGGTAATAAAATCGATAAAGGCTTTCAGCCCGGAGAGTTTGGTGTAGTCCTTCCGGTAGTACAGCCAGGTTTCCCGGATCAGGGGATTGCCCTTGGAATCGGTGAGAATTTGGGCCTGGAGGCCCGGAGTATCCTGGCCGCAGCTTTGGGTCAGGAAGGTAAAGCCCAGGCCCTGCTGGACCATTTTCAGGCTGGTATCCATGGCATCGGTCTCGATGGTGGTCATCGGGGGCTGGGAAAAATGGGCGTACCACCAGTCGTCCAAAAGGTCCTGCATGGCTGGGTCCGTGGTGTAGTGGATGTAGGGGAAACTGGGCAGCTTTGTCAGGTCCAGGGGTCCCTTGCTGAAGGCACAGATGGGGTCCTGCCACAAAAAGCGTTTTTCTTCTTCCCAGTTCCGGTCCCCCCGGACGATGCACAGTTGGAATTTCCCTTCCCGAAAATCCCGGTACAGGTGCTGGCTGAAGCCGCTGCGCAGGTGAATTTCCACCTGGGGATAGACGGCCTTGAACTGGCTCAGCAGCTTGGGCATATGGTATTTGCTGAATACGTTGGAGCAGGCGATGGATATGGAGCCTGCCGGCCGGGACTGGAAGGAGGAAAGCTCCGCCCGGATGGCCTGGTAGTCCTTTTCCTGCTGGAGGCAGTAGGCGTAGAGCCGCTCGCCTTCCGGGGTGAAGGTAATGCCCCGGGGCTGGCGGAGCACCAGGGTGCAGTCAAATTCCTTTTCCAGGTTGCGCAGCCGGTGGCTCAGGGCCGGCTGGGAAATAAACAGGCGCTTGGCGGTATGGGTAATATTCTTTTCTTCATACAGTGTCTTGAACAGATCGATATCACTGCTGTTCATAGGAACATCTCCTTTGGCGAAAGGACAAACGGCAAGAAAAGTACAAATAGAAATAAATATATGTGATGGGAAGCGGAAAGAAAGATATATTTGTTCTATGATTATAAACAGGGTATCATAAAAGCAGTATAAAATGCAAGTCCCACAAAGGAGCGTGAAGCAAGTGGTACAGTTGATTTCGGAAGGCGTATATTGGCATGAAGGCAAGCTTTGGCAGGAAGGGGAAGCAGCCGCCCGGGGGTGGAAGCCCCAGGCTGCAGAAGGGCGGAAAAAGACCCTGGCCTATCAGGTACTGACCCAGCATAGTGACGGGCAGGACGGGGGGCTCCATATCCATTTTGATTCCCTGACTTCTCCGGACATTGGGTACATGGGCATTGTCCAAACGGCGGTAGCCAGCGGCCTGGACCATTTTCCCCTGCCTTATGTGATGACAAATTGTCATAATACTCTGGCGGCCGTAGGGGGCACGGTCAACGAGGACGACCATGTCTTTGGCCTGTCCGCTGCCAAAAAGTTTGGGGGCATCTACGTGCCGCCCCATATGGCGGTCATCCACCAATATATGCGGGAGCGCATGACGGGCGGCGGCCGGATGATTTTGGGCTCTGACAGCCACACCCGCTACGGAGCCTTTGGCACCATGGGCGTAGGGGAAGGGGGTCCGGAACTGGTAAAGCAGCTCCTGGGCCACACCTACGATATCCCGCTGCCCCAGGTGGTGGCCGTGTACCTAAAGGGAGCACCCCGGCACGGCATCGGTCCCCAGGACGTGGCCCTTGCCATTGAAAAAGCCGTTTACAAAAAAGGCTTTGTGAAAAACAAGGTACTGGAATTTGTGGGACCGGGGATTACCGGGCTTTCCATGGATTTTCGCAATGGCATCGACGTAATGACCACGGAAACCACCTGCCTGAGCACCATCTGGTGTACGGATGGGGTGGTGCGCCAGTACCTGACGGAGCATCAGCGGCCGGAAGCCTATAAGGAAATGAACCCTGGGGATATGGCCTATTACGATGGGGCCGTTGTGGTAGACCTGGGCCAGGTGGAGTCCATGATCGCCATGCCCTTCCATCCCAGCCATGTCTATACCCTCAAGGAATTAAACGCCGGAGGCCGGGAACTGCTCCAGGAAATTGAGCAGGAAGCCTTAAAGAGCCTGGAACGGAAGGATTTGTCCCTGCACCTGGCGGACCAGTACTACGACGGGAAAATGCACTGCGATACCGGGGTGATTGCCGGCTGCTCCGGCGGCCTGTATGAGAATATTATGGCGGCTGCCCGGATTCTCAAGGGCAAAAATATTGGACCGGAACGGTTTACCTTCTCCGTCTATCCCTCCAGCCAGCCTATTTACGTGGACCTGATGCGCAAGGGAGCCCTGCTGGATTTGATGGACGCAGGGACCATTGTCCGCTCCGCCTTCTGCGGACCCTGCTTTGGGGCCTGCGATACCCCCAACAACCACGGCTTCAGTATCCGGCACACCACCCGGAACTTCCCCACCCGGGAAGGCTCCAAGCCCGGCAGCGGCCAATTGGCTTCGGTGGCCCTCATGGACGCCCGGAGCATTGCGGCCACCGCTGCCCAGGGCGGCGCCCTGACCCCGGCTACGGAAGTGGAGTACGATGACCAGGTGCCGGCCTACCATTTTGATTCCCTGCCCTATGACCATAAGGTGGTGGACTGCTACCAAAAGGGCCAGCCGGAGGTTTCCCTGGTTTATGGCCCGGCCATTAAGCCCTGGCCGTCCATCCAGCCCCTGAACCAGAACCTGCTGGTGCAGGTGGCTGCCTACCTGGATGACCCGGTAACCTCTACGGACGATTTGATTCCCTCCGGCGGCGAAACGTCTTCCCACCGGTCGGACCCCTATGCCCTGGCGGAATTTGCCCTGAGCCAAAAAGCTCCGGAATATGTGGGCCGGGCCAAAGCCGTCCAGGCCCTGGAAAAGGCAAGACAAGCAGGCCAGCTGACCCCGGAACTGACGGCGGTGTATGCAGCCTTAAAGGAAACCCTGAAGCTGACAGAAAGTGTGGAAGCACTGGCCAAGGATACTTCCCTGGGCAGCGTCATCTACGCCAACAAGCCCGGGGACGGCTCTGCCCGGGAACAGGCGGCTTCCTGCCAGCGGGTGCTGGGGGGCGCTGCCAACCTGGCCCTGGAATACGCTACCAAGCGCTACCGGAGCAATGTGATGAACTGGGGGATGCTGCCCTTCCTTATGGACCCGGAGGAGAAGACCAAATTGGCCCTGGGAGCCTGGATCTACCTGCCCAAGGTCCGGGAAACCCTGCTGGGCGATACAGACGCCTATACCGCCTACGTGTTCCAGGACGGCAAGGCGGTGCCCCTTTCCCTGCACCTGGGGGACGTGGAACCGGCCCAGAAGCAGATCCTGGCAGCCGGCTGCCTGATCAACTACTACGCACAGCAAAGAAAATAATATAGCAGCAAAAAATTACCGAACACCGTCGGGTGTTCGGTAATTTTTTACCTTCTTGTTAGGGCGCATAAAAAAAGCCTGGCCAAAGGCAGAAACCTTTGGCCAGGCTTTTTTGCAGGGAGTTTTAGTAGGACAGGGGATAGAACAGGGCCACATACACCAGGGAAACAATGACACTGATAAAGGTCAGGGGCAGGCCCGGCTTTACGAAATCGATGAACCGGTAGCCCCCGGGTTCTACGGCCATGGAGTTGGCGGGCATGGCTACAGGGGTGGCAATGGCAATGGAAGCAGCGAACCGGACGGCCACCAGCATGGCTTTGGGGCCAATTCCCAGGGTGCTGGCAATAACCAGGGCGATGGGGGTGAACAGGATAATGGTGGCTGCGTTGGACATAAAGTTGGTAATGGGGGTAATGATCAGGAAAATGCAGAACAGGATGATCATGGGGCTGCTGATGCTGCCCAGGAAATTCAGGGTACCGTCGGCAATCATCTGGGCGGCGCCGGAATTCTTCATGGCAGCGGCCACAGGCACCATGGCGGCGTAAATGATGATGCCGCTGATGGGTACGGAACGGGAGGCCTCCTTCATGCTGATGCAGCGGAAGGCCACCACCAGAATGGCCCCAATCAGGCCGATAAAGTGCAGGGGAATACCTACTTCATCAGAGAAAATCATGCCCAGGAAAGCGCCTACCATCACGGCCAGGGAGAGAATCCGTTTCCAGGCGGGAACCTTGGAATAATCTACCGTCAGGGAGGCAGCAGAATAATCATCGTCCTGGTTTTGGGGTTCGTCCGGCAGCAGGTTATAGCCAATGGTGGCCATATAGAAAGCGGAAATCACTAAGAGCAGCAGGGACAGAGGGGCAAATTCGAAGAAGCCCATGGTTTGGCCAATGCCCAGGCCTTCCAGGGTTTCTTTCAGGAAGGGACCGGAGGTGGTGCCTACGATGGTGATGCCACCGCCAAAGCAGCAGCCTACGATAACCGGGTAAATCAATTTGGAACGCTTCATGCCGGTGGAATTGCTGACGCCTAAAATCAGGGCAATCAGCAGGGCGGCAGCACCGGTATTGGACAAAAAGCCGCTCATAATGCCGGAAAGCAGAACCGTGGCGAAAACCAACTGCCGTTCGCTTTTGGAAAAGCGGGTGAGTATATGACCGATTTTTTCTGCCCCGCCGGTTTTAAACACGGCTTCCCCAATAACGGCCATGGACGCAATGATCATGGTGGTGGGACTGGAAAAGGATTTCAGGGCGGTGTTGGCGTCAATGGCGCCAATGAGATAGAAGCCGACGGCAACGCTTATGGCCGTGGCGGCCAGGGGAATCAATTCCGTCATAAATAGGATAAAGGCAATCAGGATAATGCCAATAACCAATGTTGCAACGCTCAAACCAAACATAATGTTCTCCTCCGTGGCAGAAACTTCCTGGGGGTGCGCACCAGAATCCGGGGAAGCCGACTGCAATAATGTATTTCACTATGCCCATACAGTACATCAAATATTCTGAAAAAACCAATGGTATTAAGTTGTTGGAGAAATAACCTTTTGGTTAATGAATTTTTGGTTATTGATACAAGAACTATTTATCATTGGGCAAATCAAAACTCTGAAAATATAATAAACTCAATTCCAATTCAGCCGTCGGAGGTAAAAAAATGGATGAGTTAAAAAGAGTTTCTGAATTTGTAGCAGCTTTCTCTCTAGAAAAAGCAGATGAGAATGTAAAAGCAAGTGCCAAAAAGTGTATTTTAGATGTGGTGGGGCTGGCCATGGGGGCTTCTGATAACCCCATGTTCCAACAGATCAAAAAGGTGTATTTGCAGGCGGACAACCAACAGGCCTTGGTGCAGGAAGGCAGCAGCGCCCAGCTGGCATCCATTTGGGGCAGCCCGGAACGGACCAACCTGCGCACCGCCGTATTCTTTAACGCCATGCAGGGGCATACCCTGGAACTGGATGATGTGCATATCCGTTCCAAAACCCATATTGGCACAGTGGTAGTGCCTGCGGCCTGGGGCCTGGCAGAAGTGCTTCACAAGTCCGGGGATAAACTGCTGGAGGCAGTAATCTGCGGCTACGAGGTGATGAGCCGGATT
Organism: Acidaminococcus sp. AM05-11; assembly: GCF_003472805.1. NCBI lineage: Bacteria > Bacillati > Bacillota > Negativicutes > Acidaminococcales > Acidaminococcaceae > Acidaminococcus > Acidaminococcus sp. AM05-11. The sequence continues at coordinate 142,553 of NZ_QRMX01000001.1, forward strand.
GGCATGGGCTTTGGGGTTTCCAGCCACCGGAACAAGGGTTGGCATGTAACCAGCACGGCGGGCACCTTTGGGGCAGCTGCGGCCTGTGCCAAACTGTTGGACTTTACCCCGGAGCAGGTCCTGGCAGCCCTGGGCCTGGCAGGCACCCAATCCTGCGGCACCTGGGCATTCTTGTCGGACGGGGCCACCAATAAGGTACTGCATCCGGCCCGAGCAGCAGCCAGCGGCTTGGAGGCCTGCCTTTTGGTACTGGGCGGGATGCGCGGCTCCGCCCATATCCTGGATGCCAAGGATGGGGGCATTTTCCCCATGATGAGTGACGCCTATGACTATTCCCTGGTGGACAAGGATCTGGGCAAGGTATACGAAATTCTCCAGGTGGACAAGAAGCCCTACCCCTGCTGCCGGAGTACCCACTGCGTTATTGATGGGGTGCTGAACTTGCGCCGGCAGTACCAGCTCCAGGCAGAAGACGTGGTCTCCATTCAGGTGGGAACCTATCTGGTAGGGCTGAAGCAGTGCGGCCTGACGGATACCTGTAAGGTGCCCCAGCTGCCCACCCAGGCCAAATTTTCCACGCCCTATGTGGCAGCCTGTGCCCTGCTTCAGGGCCGTGTAGAGCTTCAGGATTTTGCCCCGGACCAGATTCTTCGGCCCCAGGTGCAGGCTTTGCTGCGGAAAGTAACCGTGGCGGAAGACCCGGAATTTACCGCCCGGTACCCGGAGCATTGGGGCTGCAAGGTCACCATCACCCTGCAAAACGGAACACAAGTGGAAACCGTGGTGAAGGATGCTTCCGGCAGCGTAGGTTCTCCTCTCACCGATGCCCAGCTTCAGGACAAAGTCCGGGCCTGCTGCCAAAAATACCAGGGCCCGTGGCTGGAACAGCTTATGGGAGACCTTTTGCAGTTGGAAACCTTGAGCAAGCTTCCCTCCCTGGTATATACTAAAGAGTAGGACCGCTTGCGGGGATTCTGAAGGGGCGGTCAGAAAGCAGGGATACACCATGACGGAAAACGACTTGACGAAAATTGTGACCATTGCCGAAGAAGGCAGTATGGCCAAAGCGGCCCAAAAATTGTTTATCACCCAGCCGGCCCTGAGCAAAAGCCTGGCCAAGGTGGAAGCAGAACTGGGGGAGGTCCTGTTTACCCGGAGCAGCAATGGGCTGATTCCTACGGAAGCGGGAAAATACCTGGTGACCAAGGCCTACCAGATTCTCAAGCTGTACGAGGATACCCGGGTGGAATTCTGCGAACTGAACCAGATGCAGAAGGGCCTGCTGAAACTGGGCTCTGCGGAACGGATTGGCGCCCTGCTGCTGCCCAATCTGCTGAAATCCTTCAGCGAGCGATATCCCAATATCAAAATCGACATTGTGGAAGAAAATAGCGTGCTGCTGGAGGAACAGGTGCTGATGGGGGCTTTGGATTTGGCCATTGTCTGCCTGCCTCTGCGCAATGAGAATCTCAGCTATAAGGTGTTCTACCGGGGACCGTTGTTCCTGGCCCTGCCTAAAAGCAGCCCGGCCAACCGGTTTGCCTATTACCAGGAAGGGGAAAAGATGCCCTATATCCACCTGGAGGACGTCCTGGACCAGGAATTTATCCTGACCAAGCCCTTCAAGAAAACCCGGGTGGCGGCGGACCGGATTCTGAAGCCCTTTGCCAAAGACGTGAAGATTTTTATGGAGTCGCAGAACATCGAAACGGTCATCCGGCTGGTGGCAGGGGGCATGGGGATTTCCCTGGTGCCTTCCATCTACACCAAAAGCTACGTGACCGGGGATAACATCAACTATTACCAAATTGAAGAAAAATATGAGCCCTATTGGGAATGGGCGGTCATCTACAACGGGGAGCTGGGGCATTTGACCCGGCCTTCCCGGGAACTGTACAAGCTGATCTGCCAGGAGGGGTGCACCTTCCCCAGCTATCTGGCCTAAAATAACGCAAAAAAACACCGGCTGCCAAGGCCGGTGTTTTTTGTTGACAAACTTGTTTTTGGAGGCTATCGTACAGATAGATAGGCATTTTGCAAAAATAGAGGGGGAAGCGTTATGGAATCCATTTCACTGGCCGCCTACGGGCTGCTAAAGGGCGGGTATGACCTCCATATTCATTCCCTGCCCTCCGCTTTGGATCGGCAACTGGACGATATCCAGGTGTTCAAGGAAGCGGACCGGGCGGAAATGGCCGGCATCTTGTTGAAGAACCACGGAGAGCCTACGGGCAGCCGGGCCTGGCTGCTGAACCGGTACCTGCCCCTGGCAAAGGTAAAGGCCTACGGGGCGGCGGTGCTGAACTGGTCCCTGGGGGGCCTCAATCCCCTGGCGGTGCAAACGGCTCTGGCCCTGGGGGCACGCATCATCTTTATGCCCACGGTGGATGCGGCCAATTTCCCCCTGCGCAATCTGCCCGGGGACGTACTGCCCCGGCCGGGCATCCGGATTACGGATCCTGACGGGAATCTGCGGCAGGAAGTTCGTGCCATTTTCCAGGTGGTGAAGGTTAAGGGGGCGCTTTTGGCCACCGGCCATATCAGCCCGGAAGAAGCCCTGCTCCTGTGCCGAGAAGGCAGAAAAGAAGGGGTAAGAATGGTCCTGACCCACCCGGAATGGGCCCATACCCGGATCCGGCCCCAGGACCAGGCTGAACTGGCCCAAAGCGGGGTCTACATTGAGAAATGCTGGTACAATGTGGCAGAAGGGGAATGCACTCCGGCGGAAATGGCGGAACATATCCGGCTCATAGGGCCGGAGCACTGCTTTTTGACCACGGACCGGGGGCAGAACGGCCGGGAAACCCCGGTGGAGGGGATGCTCCAATTTATCCAAAGTCTGCTGGATGAGGGGATTTCCCAAGCTGCCATCCGGACCATGGTGACCCAGGTGCCGGAGGAAATGCTGGGAATTGAATGAATGAACGGAAAAGGCCGCAGCCAGGGTATCTGGCTGCGGCCTTTTTGAGAGGTGCTGTACGCTATTTAGTTGTTGCCCTGGGGCGGGAAGTCGTTCCGATGCTGGCTCTGGGGGGCCGGCTGGTGCGCTCTGTTGTGGGCTCTTTGGGGTGCTCTTTTGGGCGGCTTCCGGTTTCTCCATTCCGGATGATCCTTCTGGTCATCCCAGTGGGACAGGGGTGCCGGGTGGGAATCCCCCAGCACCACCACAATCTGGCTGAGGGGCTCTTTGTGCTCTGCGGCCTGGGCCTTGGGGGTGCCTAGCAGGAGATTGTAGCCGCAGACCAGAAGGGCGGCCAGCAGGGGCACGGTCAGCTGTTTTTTCAGCCGCTGCCAGGCTGTTTTATAGGGGCTGGGGCAGGCCAGAGCGGCCGTACCTACAGCGTTTTTTTGCAGGATCTGTTTTTGCAAAGTCATGAGAAGGACCTCCCTTTTCTTGATGGTCTTAGTATAGGGCAGAAACATGAAAGAACTATGAAAATCCTGGGCAGAAAATAAGCAAATGGGCAAAGTGGGGAAGACGCAAAAAAGGAAGTGCCGGGGCACTTCCTTTTTTGTATTTTATTTCCGATACGTTCCTTCAGGAGCGGGAGTCTGGCGGTTTTGGAGTTCCGGGCGCTGTTTCTGCTCTTTTTGCTGCTGTTTTTGTTCCTTGGTAAATTTCTTTTGCTGCTTTTGGTCTTTTTTCAGCTGCTTCTTTTCTTGCTTTTGTTCCTTTTGCTGCTCTTTGGTGTTTTCTTTCCGGTCTTTTTGGGAGGTCTTGTCTTCTCTTTGTTCAGGCTTGTTCTTTTGGTCTTTCAGGGAAGCCTGGGACTGGAGGCCATTTTCTCCTCTCACCAGAATGTACTGGGAGCGGTTTCCTGCTTCCGGGGCAGCGGCGTGGGCCACATTGCCAGCAGCGGCACTGCTGAAGCCGCAGACCAGGGCAGCCGCTACCAAGAACCGACCGGCACTTTTCTTTATTTCTTTCCAGCTGCTGCTCTCCATTCGGCTGAGCAGGGCCGTTTCTGTATAGGATTTTTCACTTGCTTTTACTTGTGTCATAAAAATGACCTCCCTTGTTTTTCTGGCCCTATTCTACCTGCGGATTATGAAAAGAACATGAATGGAGCTTGACAACTTTGTGTTTTTTGCGTTAGTGCAGCAGGTCCAGCAGCGGGTTGGTCTTGTGGACCTGAGCCCGGATTACCTGGCCGTTTTGGGCGTTGACGATGAAGTGGTAATCCATGCCATCCTTTTCGCAGTCCGCCAGGTAGAACAGGGGCATTCCTTTGAAGGTCCCTTGGGGTCTTACGCCGCTGGGCATGCCCGGCTGAGGGGCTGCAGGAGCCTTTGCGGCAGGGGAAGCCGTCTGGTTTTGGGCTTGGGCGTCTGTGCTTTCAGGAAGCTGCTGCTCAGTATTCGGCACCGGTGCCTGGGGTTGGGTGCCCGGCGCTTTTTCCGGGGCTTTGGGGCCTTGGGGTGCTTTCCCGGCGAAGGGCTGGCCTTCCTGGGGTCCCCGCTGGAATTTTTCTCCCTGCTGCTTTTCCTTCTGGTCCCGTTTGTCGTGCTTACTGTCCTTGGCTTGCTTCTTGTCTTTTTGGAAGCGGCCGTCCGGGTTGGGCAGCTTGTCTTCCAGCTGGACGCTTCGGAAGGTAACGGAAGAAGGATCCGTCCCCAGGGTGTTGGCAACGGCTTCCCCTTCCTGGAGCCGGGCGTTGGCCCGTGCCTTATGGGCGGCGATTTTGCCTGCCCCGCACAGCACGGCCAGGGCCAGGACGCAGCCGGCACCTTTTTTCAGCCGGCGGGCAGTAAAGGTTTTTCTGCCCCAGGAAGCGGTTTTTTGCAGTACTTCTTTTGCTTGTTGTTCAGTTTTATTGGTGTCCATCATGGATTCCTCCCTTTGGGCAGTTCCTCAAGGGGTCTGCCTTTGTTGTATTGGCTACAGTGTAGGGCCGGAACATGAAAGGGAAATGAATGCCAATATTTTTTTAGAATTTCAGGGTAAACGTACTGCCCTTTCCCAGGGTACTGGTGACGCCGGCCTGGGCCTTTTGCAGTTTGGCGGCAGCTGCCACAAAGGACAGCCCCAGGCCCAGTCCCAGGTTCTGCTTCTTGTTCCGGGAGGGATCTGCCTGGTAGAGCCGGTTCCAGATCCGGGGCAGGTCTTCGGGGGGAATGCCCGGCCCGTCATCAGAAACGGCCAGCACCACCCGGCCCTTTTCCTGGCACAGGGAAACCTGGATGGTATGCTTGGCAAATTTCAGGGCGTTATCCAGGTAGTTGCCCAGAATCCGGGCAAGCAGCTGGTCGTTTCCGGTAACGGTAAGGTCCGGTTTTACCTGGAGCTTCCAGGCGAAGTTCTGGGCGGCCGGCAGCTTCTGGTAATCTTCCAGGGTTTCCGTGACCAGCTGGGACAGCTTGACCGGTCCCAGTACCAGGTCTTTCCGGCTGTCCAGCCGGGACAGCTCCAGCAGCTGGTTGATCAGGCGGCTCATGCGCCGGGACTGCTGAAAGATATGCTGAAATTCTTCCTTGGCCTCGGCCACGGTTTCCGTATAGTCCTTGCCGTATTCACTTTCAGCCATGATGACGGCCGTGGGGGTGCGCAGCTCATGGGAGACATCGGAAGTAAAATGCTTTTCCCGTTCCAGCTGTTCTTCCAGTTGGGCCAGCATCCAGTTGAAGGTATGGCCCATCTGGTGGATTTCGTCCTTGCCGTCCCCCAGGGGAATCCGCTGGGACAGGTCCCCGGTTTCCCCAATGGCCCGGGCTGCTTCACTGATGGCCTGGACGGGGGCAAAGCTGTGCCGGATAATCCGGTAGCCGCCCAGGGCAATGAGAAGGAGAAACAGGGGCAGGCTGATGAGCGCCGTAAGCAGGATTACCTGGTAGCGCCGGGCGTAGATTTCATCGGGAAGAATGCCCCGGATCCAGGGCAGGGGCTGTGGGGAGAGGACGGTTCCCGGCTGCCGGAGGGCAGGGCGGATGGGCTGATCCACGTAGTGGTAGCTTTGGCCGTCAATCACGATTTTCTGGGGCCCCCGGTTGAAACGGGGCGGCAGGGCGGGCATCCCTTCCGGTTCCATGCCGGAGAGCAGCTTTCCCTGGGGGTCCCGGAGGGACAGATAGACATTCTTGTCGTAGGGCCGGAAATGCTCCGGGTCCTGGGAGGCCTTATCCACGGCCTTGATCAGGTCCTTGCCGGCGTCCCGGCGCTCGTGGTCCTCGGCCATTTCCAGCACGGCCCCGGTAAAGACGGCCAGCACCAGTGCCAGAAATAGGGTGTACCACAGGGTTACCCGGATGGAAACCGGGAGCTTGGTGAAAAAATGCACCAGTTTATGCCAAAGTAAGGAAAGCCTATTCTTTAAGGACATAGCCGGTACCTCTCACGGTGTGGAGCAGCTTGGGCTCAAAATCCTTGTCGATTTTCTTCCGCAGGGTTTTGATGTACACGTCCACCATATTGGAGGCCCCTTCGTAGGAAAAATCCCAGGCGTGCTCCAGAATCTGCTCCCGGGACAGGACTGTGCCCTGGTTCCGCAGCAGGTAGTCCAAAATGGCAAATTCCTTGGGGGTCAGGCTGATTTCGGTGCCGCCCCGGGTGACCTGGTGGGTCCGGGTGTCCAGTACCAGATCCGCCAAAACCAGCTGGGGGCTGGCGGTCTGCTGGGGGTTGCTCCGGCGCAGCAGGGAACGGATCCGGGCCAGCAGTTCTTCAAACTCGAAGGGTTTTACCAGGTAGTCGTCCCCGCCGCAGTCCAGCCCGGACACCTTGTCCTGGAGACTGTCCCGGGCGGTAAGAAACAGCACCGGCACCTGACTGCCCCGGCTGCGCAGGGTTTTGACCAGGGTCAGCCCGTCCATTTCCGGCATCATGATGTCCACAATCAAAAGGTCATAGTCGGCGGCGTCCAGGTAGGCCAGGGCCTCCTTGCCGTTAAAGGCGGAGTCTACGGAGTAGGCTTCGATTTTCAGCCGTTTGGCGATTATTTTGTTCAGGGAAGGTTCGTCTTCCACAATGAGTATTTTCATGCTTTCCACCTCCGGATACTTCTTTCCTTATTGTACAGGATACTGCCAGAATGTGAAGCGAAAATGAAAACTTTAAGGTTAGCAAAGACTAATATGCCAAAAAATCTTAAAAAATCCCGTAAAGCCTGATATTAACTGGCTTTGCAGCAGAAATAGGGAAACAAAAAAACGACCTGCTGAAAAAAATATAAAATTTTTTCTAAAAGGGTATTGCCTAAATGCGGCTTGTATGCTAGAATCATTCCTGTAAGTAAAGACTAACCGCATTGTCTTTATTTTTTTCAGGTGAGGTTAGCGAAAACTAACCTCACCACTCCCCTTGTTTATTAGCCTTTAGTTTGACCGGCGGCGGGTTGTGTGCCCCTGCTGTGCCGGACAAGCTGCCAGGAGGCAGCTGGAAAGCAGATGCCCTTAGGGCACCAACACAATCTGCCTTCCTCGTGAGAACTGTGTACTGGCGAATGCTTATCATATGGAAACAGAACTCCTCCTGTTTCTCCCTAACCAATTGTTGTCAACCTTCAAACAAAAACAGCGGCAGAGAGCGCAACTCTGCCGCTGTTTTTGTATTTCCGGCTAACAGTTGCCGGTATAGACGTGGTGCAGGGATTTCCGGGCTAGTTCCGCCAGTTTCCTGACCTGTTCCGGGTCCGTGGCAGGAATGTTGCACTGCCAGCGGGGGAAGTACCGGGTCAGGTGGAGGGGAATTTCCGGAGAAAGGCTGGCCAGCCAGGCCACTTCCTGTTCCAGGACGTCTTCCTGGTCGTTTTTTCCCGGTATCAGCAGGGTGGTGATTTCCACGTGGCAGCCCAGGAGGTGGGCGGTGCGGATATTTTCCTTGACCACTTCCAGATCTCCGCCCAGCCAGGCGTAGTATTCTGGGGTAAAGCCCTTCAGGTCGATATTGGCTGCGTCAATCAGCGGCAGCAGGGCTTTCCAGGGACCGGGAGAAATATAGCCGTTAGTTACCAGGACCGTTTTCAGGTTCTTTTCTTTTAGCAATTTGGCACAGTCCCGGACGTATTCGTAGCCCACTAGGGGTTCGTTGTAGGTAAAGGCCACGCCAATATTGCCGGCCCGTTCCTGGTAGTCCAGGGCCATTTGGACCAGCTCTGCCGGGGACAGGGTCATTCGGGCGGCTTCTTCCCCGGCCTGGGAAATGGAGGCGTTCTGGCAGAAGGGGCAGCGCAGGTTGCAGCCAAAGGTGCCCACGGACAGGATTAAGGAACCAGGGTAGAACTGGGCCAGGGGTTTCTTTTCAATGGGATCCAGGGCAATGGACGTGAGCTTGCCGTAGCTTTTGGAAAGCAGGTGTCCATCCAGGTTGATCCGGGCCCGGCAGAAGCCGGTTACGTCCGGGGGCAGGGTGCAGCGCCGGGGGCACAGGGTACACAGGACGTTTCCAGGGTGGCGCTTCATAAATGTCTCACCACCTTGAAGCGCCAGAGCTTAATGGGCTCGCTGGCACCAATCTGTCCTTTTTGCCGGGCAATGGCTACCTGTTTTTCCGGGGTATCCACGCCGTCCAGATCCGGCAACAGCAGCCCTCGGCGTTCATCCAGGGCGCTGCCCACAATGACCCCGTAGGTGCTGGGGTCCAAATAGGACGTATCCGGGATGGGCTCTTTTTCCCCCAGGACGTCCACACTGTACTCCAGATCCGGCAGTTCCTCGGGCCGGACCGGGGTGAAACGGGGATCCCGGCTGGCGGCGGAAATGCCGTTGGAGAGGATTTCCCGGGCAATATTTTCCTGGACCGGGGAAATGGTGCCGATGCAGCCTCGGAGCTGATTGTCCTTGTGGAGGGTGACGAAGACCCCGGCCCGTTGGTTCAGCATTTCCGGAGGCAGTCCCTCCGGCAGGGAAGCCGGCTGGTGCTCCTTCACAAAGGTTTCTACGCTGCGCCGGGCCAGTTTCACGTAGGGGTCTTCCTGGGACTGGCGGAGCAGCCGGGCCGCCGCTTCTTCCTGGAGCAGCTGGGGTAGAAATTCCCGGCTTTTGTCCTTTCCCTGAGGGAAGAAGGAGGCTACCCCGTAGCCCACCCCAAAGGGACCCTCGTGGGACAGCAGCTGGCTTTTTACCGCCAGGCCGTCCAGGGCCCCGGCCATGATCCAGAAGGAACGGAGGCCGCATTCTGCTGCCCGCTCACAAAGGTGGTGGTCTAGGCTCAATAGGGTAAGGAAATCTCCCTTGCCCAGGGCTTCCGTACAGCTTTGGTCAAAAACGGGGCCTTCCTGGGCAAAGCCGTAGGGGCCTTCGGCCAAAAGCTTGTGGGACAGGTCGCCGCTGGCAATGTATACGGCCCGGCGGCCCAGGTGGTTGACGGCGGCTGCAATGGCCTGGCCCAGGGCATAGTGGGCCTTGGCTGGCAGACCGGACAGACCAATCCGGACAATTTTTACCTGGTCCAGGGAGCCGTGCTGGCGGTAAAAGTACAGGGGAATCAGGGTGCCGTGGTCCAGTTCCGCCTGACGGGCCCCCAGGGGTCCTGCGGGGACGCCCCGGGCTTCTGCCTGCCGGCCGATTTCCTTGGCAAGCTGCTGGTCATAGGTTACCTGCACCGTCACCTGCGGGGCCCGGAAGGCCGCAAAATTGCCGGAGCCTGTGGCGTCCGGGGTGATGTGGAAATAATCCAGGTAGAGCTCCGCATGGGGACTGGTGATAATCAGGGTGTCCGGCTGGAGCTGGGCAGCCTGGGCCATGACGGTTTCATAGGCATCAATGGTCTTTTGGATTTTCTTTTCTTCTCCCCGGCCCACTTCCGGCAGGATAATGGGCGGATGGGGTACTGCGAACGCAGCCAAGATGGGCATAAAAAACACCTCGCTTTACTGCCTCTATTGTACCATATGCCGGGGCAGAACGCAGAAACGGCCCGCCCAATTCTTGCGAAAGAACGGGCAGGCCGTAAACTAAAATTTGGAAAAGGTGCCGTAAGTCAAGGGCGGCAGGAAAAAATGCGGCAAGGGAGTGAAGCAGAGAGCAGCTCCTAACGAAAATGCCTTCAGCTGGCCTGATTTTGCCCTGTGAACCCTTAAAATAGCCAGGGGCTACACTGGGTAAGACTGCAATGCCCCGGGACTTGAGAAAGGCAATTTAGCGCTCCAAAAAGTGCTGGCCGCAAAAACGGCCTGCGCTATTTCTCAAAAGAGGAACAACACAGGCCGTACGCAAAGCGGTATCAGGAACGTTTGGTGAAAAGGGAAAACAGGTTTATGGGGCGCACGCTGCACAGGGGGTACTGGGGGTCCGCCTCCAGCGCCTTTGCCCGGGCGGCTTCCAAATCGTGGAACACATCCCATTTGGCGGCAATCTGGGCCTTTCCCGTAAGCCGGAGCAGGTAGGACGGATGGAAGGTGGCAATGCAGTCGATGCCTTGGGAGGTTCTAAAGAAGGTGCCCCTTTCCCGGGTAATTCTGGCCTGTGGTCCCTTAAAATAGCGCAGGGCTACACTGCCTAGGGCCACAATGACTCGGGGCTTGAGAAGGGAAATTTCGCGCTCTAGGAAACGTTTACCGCAGAAGCTGCCTTCTTCCGGGGTGGGGGTCCGGTTGCCTTTGGGCCGGCATTTGATGACGTTGGTGGTAAGCACGTGGTCCCGGGTGATTTTTACAGACCACAGGGCCTTGTCCAGCAGCTGGCCGCTGGGACCAATCAGGGGACAGCCGTACTCATCCTCCACGCCCCCAGGGCCTTCCCCTACCAGCAGCAGGGGGCTTTTCGGGTCGCCAAACCAGCCCACAGGGGCTTTGCAGTCCCCGCGCAGGGGGCAGGCGGAGCAGTCTTCCAGTTCATTTTCCAATTGGCGCCAGGCCGATTCTTCTTCCATGCTTTACGTTTCCTCCCTTACAGGTGCAGTTGTTTTTCCACCCGGTCCAGGAAAAAGCCGGCCAAAAAACCGGTAAAGAGACCGGTGGGAATGCCAATGGCAATCAGGACGGGCAGATAGGAAAACAGGGCCGTGGTCTGCATCAAGAGAACGGCCGCAAAAATCTGGCCGCAGTTGTGGCAAAAGGCCCCCAAAAGGCCCACCCCGACAGGGGAGAACCATTGTTTTTTTACGGCCAGGGCCATGCAGAGAAAGCTGAGTACGGCGCCTCCCAGCCCAATCATGAAGCCCGGGGTGAAAAGGCCGGTGAAAAGCAGCCCCGTTAAAAGCAGCCGGGTGGTGAGGAACAGGGCGCCTTTGGTGGTTCCGTACAGGTACAGCACAATCATGGTGACACTGTTGCCCAGGCCCAAATGGGCGCCGGGCAGGGGCAGCAGGTAGGCTACGCTGGTTTCCGCCAGGCGCAGGGCAATGGCGGCGGCCAAGAGGATACCCAGCTGGGTCAGGTCACGGGTGGTCAGTTTACCGGAGGATGGCGTCATGATCATTCTCCTTTGCAGCAGTGGTCAGGGTGACCAGTACCTTTTCCGGCACGCAGGCCACGGTCTGGCCGGATTGGGTGATTTTGCCCTGGTGGACGCAGACCTTGTCCGGGCAGGGGGACGAAATGACCCTTCCGCCGTCCTTGTCGTAGGCGATGACCATTTCACCGTCTTGGACCGGGACGATCAGTTTGGTTTCTGAAGTGACATTTTTCAGTTCGATCCGCTGGAGGACCTGCTGGTCCCGGCGCACCACCAAAACTTTATTCTGGGCGGAGGGATCCGCCCGAAACAGGAAGTAGCTGACTAGGCCGGCCAGGGCCAGCACCAAAATCAGCCAAAAATCATTTTTACGCATAACGTCTCCTTACTTTCCAGGGGTAAATATTTTGGCAAGGCCCGAGGATACATGAAGGGTACCTTCACTATCCACGTAGACCATTTCCAGTTCCGGATCCTTTTCTACCAGGTCCAGGGCCTGCTGCCAGGGCAGCCCAAAGAGCAGGGTGGAGTAGTAGTCCGCCCAGAAGGCGGAATGGGTAACCACCGTTACGGAGCGGCAGAAGCGGGAAGGCCAGCCGGTGCCCGGGTCCAGAATGTGGTGATAGCGGACCCCGTCCACTTCGTAGTAGCGCTGGTAGTCCCCGCTGGTGGCAATGGCTGTGCCGGCGGGCACCAGCAAGGTACCCAGCACCTTTTGGGCGTTCCGGGGATCCTGGATGCCGATTTTCCAAGGCTTTCCGTCGGGCTTATTGCCGATAATCTTGATGTTGCCCCCAGCGTTTACCAGGGCCGTTTGGATGCCTGGCTCCTTGGCCAGCTGGTTGGCGGTCTGCTCAACGGCGTAGCCTTTGGCTACCGCTCCCAGATCCAGCTGGGCACCATTTGCCAAAGTGATGGTACCGTTCTCCTGGGATACAGTATACTTGTCCGGACCGCATTTGGCCAGAGCCTGATGAATTTCTTCTGCGGTGGGCACGGTTTTGCTGTCCCGGTGCTGGTTCCAGACCTGGATGACGGGCCCCAGGGTTACGTCCAAAGGAGCGTTATGCAGAGGGGCAATCTGCTGGAGGATATCCAGCAGGTAGGGGGAAGCCTTTTGGGGTCCCTTGCCCGCTGCCTGGTTGATGGCGTACAGGTCCTGGGGCCCCTGGGCCGTGTAGGGGTCTGTTTCGTTGGCAATGGTTTGGAACAGGGTAAAGGCCCTGGCGGTAGCGTCCTGAAGCTGCGTTTTGCTGTCACCGGTGGTGGTAATGGTGACAATGGTATCCATCATAAACCGGGTATCCTCATGTTTTGCCGGTTGAAAAAAGCAGCCCGATAAAATCAGGCTGCTGAAAAACAAAGTTAACGCAAGAAGTTTTTTCATTTTCTGGCTTGGGCCTGAGCCTGAGCAGAAGGACAATTGGCGGCCATGGCGCAGCAGGCGCAGCCGGTAGGTTGTTCTTTGGCAGGGGCTTCAGGGGAGCCGGTAACCGGCGTAACGTAAACCAGGCACTTCCGGGGGCATTTTTCTACGCAGATGCCGCAGCCATCGCACTTGGTGTAGTCGATTACAGGAATGCTGCCGTTGACACCGTCTTCCATGGTGATGCAGTGCTGCGGGCAGTTCTTGGCGCACATGCCGCAGCTGATGCAGGATACCTTGCAGTCAGTCATGGCAGCTTTGCCTTTTTCACGATTGTTGCATTCCACCAGGACGTTCTTGGAAGCATCAATCATTTCAATCAGCAGCTGCGGGCAGGCTTTGGCGCAGGCTTCGCAGCCGACACATTTGTTGTAGTCGAATTCGGGCAGGCCGTTGGCACCGATTTTCAGGGCACCGAAGTTGCAGGCGTCCACGCAGGCGCCGTCTCCGAAGCAGCCGTAGTTGCATTGGCCGGGGCCGCCGGTCTGCTGGGCTCTCAGGTAGCAGTTGTGGACACCTTCGTAGTTGGAAATACGGGTCCGGTTGGCAGTGCAGCCGTTGCAGTGCAGGCGGGGAATGTAGCGGATGGCGTTCTCGTCATCGCCGGTGTCTTCCACACCCATCACAGCGCCGATGGCTTTTTTGCTGTCGGAGTTGGCTACAACGCATTTGTTGGCGTCAGCCTCTCCGGCTACAATGGCGTTGGCCAGGGCAGCGCAGCCTGCGTAGCCGCAGCCGCCGCAGTTGGCGCCGGGCAGCAGGTTGGTGACTTCGTTGATGCGCGGATCTTCTTCAACGGCAAACTTCTTGCCGGCAGTTGCCAGGACAAGACCGAAAATGCCGCCCAAGACCGCAACCAGAATTATAGCAGTTGTCATAATTGTTCAGCTCCTAACTTAATGGATGCCGCTCATTCCCATCATGGAAATGGACATACAGCTGGCAGTGATCAAAGCAATGGGCAGGCTCCGCAGGCATTTGGGCAGGGCATCTTCATCCAAACGTTCCCGAATGCAGGAGAACAGCAGGATGGCCATGGTGTAGCCCAGGGAGGTACCGATGGAGTTGGCTACGGAATCGATGAAGTCGTAGTTCTTCGTTACGTTGATCAAAGCAATACCCAGGATGGCGCAGTTGGTGGTGATCAGAGGCAGGTAGATACCCATGGCCTTGTGCAGGGCGGGCATAGCCTTTTTCATGAACATTTCAACCAGCTGTACCAGGGTGGCAATGGCCAGAATGAACACCAGGGTGTTCAGGTATTCCAGATGGTAGGGAACCAGCAGCAGGTAATAAATCCCGTAGGAAAGGATAGTGGCCAGCAGCATTACGAAGGATACGGCAGCACTCATACCTACAGAGTTGTTGAAGTTCTTGGATACCCCCAAGAAGGAGCACATGCCCAGGAACTGGGACAAAATGATGTTGGAAACGAAAATGGCACCAAAGATAATGCCGAATGTACTACCCATTATGAGCCACTCCTCTCTCTCTGAAGTAGTTTACAGCAGCAAAGACAAAGCCCATGGTCAGGAAGGCGCCGGCCGGCAGGATGAAGATCAGCACAGGCTGGTAAGCGGTTCCCAGCACCAGATGGCCAAACAGTTTGCCGGAACCGATCAGTTCACGGAAGGTGGCAATCAGGAACAGGGCGAAAGTGTAGCCAATGCCCATGCCGATGGCGTCCAGGGCGGAATCGATGATGCCGTGGTCGCAGGCAAAGGCTTCAGCACGGCCCAGTACGATGCAGTTTACTACGATCAGAGGAACGAATACGCCCAGGGATGCGTACAGGGCAGGTACATAAGCCTGCATCAGCATCTGCAGCAGGGTTACCAGGGAAGCGATAACGACGATGTAGCAGGGGATATGAATCTGATCAGGAATCAATTTCCGGATGGCGGAAATGATGATGTTGGAGAAAAACAAAACGAAGGTGAAGGCACAGCCCATACCGATGGCGTTGTCCAGGGAGTTACTGGTGGCCAGAGAAGGACAAACACCCAACAACTGGACGAACAAGGGGTTTTCCTTGATGATGCCTTTAGTCAGCTCATGCAGCATACGAATCAGTCCTTTCCGTTAGCATAATTTTTCATGTAGTGCTCCCGTGCTTCGTTGATCCCGGTGACTACCGCTCTGGAAGTGATGGTAGCTGCGGTGATGGCACGGATTTCATTGTCTTTGCTGGGAGTCTGTTTCGTAACAACCAGGGCGTCTTTCAGAGGTTTGCCCTTGAATTGCTGCTGCCATTCCGGTTCGGTGCTTCTGGCGCCCAGACCGGGGGTTTCGCTGTGGCTCAGGACTTTGATGCCGGTAATCTTGTTGTCCGGGGTGGAGAAGCCCACCATGAAGGTGACCTTGCCGCCGTACCCGGTGGGTTCTACGGTGTAGATGTAGCCGTTGACTTTGCCGTCCTTTTTGGACTGCTCAATATCGGCAATCAGGCCGCCAGGAGACTTTTCCTTGGTCAGGTCGCCCAGCTGGGGCAGAACGTCCCGATAGGCTGCTTTTACATCAGCTTCCTGTTTGGCAGCAATGATGCCCTTGGTAACTTCGTTGGCGCCCGCCACAAAGGCAACGGAAATGCCGCAGGTGAGAGCCAGGATTCCTGTAAATTTCACAAAGATGTTTTTCATTTCTTCAGGCCTCCTCCAAAGGATACGTTCCGGACGAAGCGGTCAATCATGGGAACTACCATGTTCATCATCAGGATGGAGTAGCAGACGCCTTCGGTGTAGCTGCCCCGCAGACGGATCAGGGAGGTCAGAAGCCCCAGGCCAATGGCGTAAATGATCCGGCCTTTTTTGGTGATAGGAGAAGTTACCCAGTCAGTGGCCATGAAGAAAGCACCGATCATCAGGCCGCCGGCAAACAGATGGTACAGGGGAAAAGCTGCAGGGTAGCCCATAACTGTGCCATAAATGCCGGTTACGATGGCTACGGTCAGCAGATAGAAAACGGGAATCCGCCAGTCAATCAGCTTCTTGTAGATCAGGTACAGGCCGCCCAGAACCAGGGCCGGTACACAGGTTTCACCCAGGGAACCGCCCACATTGCCGATGAACAGGTCGGACAGGGGAGGCAGCTGGGCTGCAGCAGCAGCGCCGCCAGCCTGCCAGATTTTTTCCGTGGCTCTCATGACAGCCAGGGGAGTGGCAGCGGTCATGGCATCAGCGGAAGCGGTAGCAGCGGTGGTAGCCATGGCTTTGGTGGCAGGAATGACCCAGGTGGTCATCTGCTGGGGGAAGGATGCCAAGAGGATGGCACGGCCGATATGGGCCGGGTTAAAGATGTTGCGGCCCAGACCGCCGAATACGGCTTTGCCTACAACAATGGCGAACATACCGCCCAGGACTGCCATGTAAGGCGGCAGGCTGGCGGGCAGGCACAGGGCCAACAAAAGACCGGTCAGGGCGGCGGAGCCGTCGCTGGTGGTGTTCTTCTTTCCCATCACCTTGTTGCTGAGCATTTCAAAAATGACGGCAGAAATCATGGTGCAGGCGATGACGATGACGGCATCCACGCGGAAATAATACACAGAAGCCAGTACGGCAGGCACCAGGGCCAGCATTACTTCCCTCATGGACTTGCTGATCGTCAGATCACAGTGCATATGGGGAGAAGAGGAAAGGAGAACCAAAGGCTTAGGTTCTTTAATAGGTTCCATAATCAATATCCAGTCCTTTCACGAGTTATTTATTTAATTTGTAGAAGGGGTTGTGGCCGCCGCTGCTGTTCCCTTTGATGAACTGCTTGCCCATACGGATGTATTGGACCAAAGGAATATAAGCGGGGCAGACGAAGGCACAGGAACCGCATTCGATGCAGGCGTGGCAGTAGAATTTTTCTGCTGCTTCCCAGTTCTGCCGTTTTACGGCTTGAACAATCTCGGTGGGTTCCAGCTTCATGGGGCATACATCGACGCAGCGGCCGCAATGTACGCAAGGACTGGGTTCAACATATTGGGCGAAAGGAGATTTGGAATTGAAGACCAGCACACCGGTGGACCCTTTGATAATGGGGTAATCCAGGGAGTTTACGGCAAAGCCCATCATCATACCGCCGGCTACGATCTTGCCGGGATCCCCTTCCAGGCCGCCGGCAGCTTTTACTGCATCGGTGAACAGGGTGCCCAGGCGCAGGATGTAGTTGCCCGGTTTCTTGACGCCGTCGCCGCTGACCGTAACCACTCTCTCGTACAGAGGAATGTTGTTTTTGATAGCCCGGCAGGCAGCTACTGCAGTGCCCACGTTATCCACGATAACGCCCACATCAGCAGGCAGACCCCGGTCAGGAACCGTACGGCCCGTGGTAGCGTAGATCAGATGCTTTTCAGAACCCTGGGGGTACTTTTCAGCGCAGACCTGAACCCGGATATTCGGTTCGGAAGCAACTTTCTTTTCCATCAGGGCAATGGCATCGGGTTTGTTGTCTTCAATGCCGATGATGCCTTGGGAGGCACCGGAAGCCATGAGGAAATACTTCAAACCTTGGATGATTTCATCGGAGCATTCCAGCAGGGTCCGATGGTCGGCCGTAATGAAGGGTTCGCATTCGATGCCGTTCAGGACGATGGTATCGATGGGACGGGCTCCTTCTTTGGGGGGAGCATACTTCACTGCGGTGGGGAACATGGCGCCGCCCATACCGGCGATGCCTTTATCACGCAGTACCTGACGGATCAGTTCCGGCGTGATCTCTTCTTCGCTGCGGGGTTTGATATCCTCGCAGAGGGTATCCTGCCCATCGTTTTTGATAACGATGCATTGGGCAAGCATCCCATGGACCATGTAGCGGCTTTCAATCTTGATGACGGTACCGCTGACGCTGGCATGGACATTTGTGCTTACAAAGCCTCCTGCTTCACCGATCACTTGTCCGATCGTGACTTTATCCCCTGGTTTAACCACCGGTTTTGCCGGAGCACCAATGTGCTGGGAAAGAGGAATGTACACCATGTCCGGGGCCGGGCATCTTTCGATGGCCAATTTGTCGGTCAAGGACTTGCTGGGGGGTACAGCGACACCACCCATGAAACTTGCTTCTTGTGCAGACATTCAGTTCACCTCTAACCTTTCATGTGTCAACTTCAACTAAAAATTATATATTGTCAAATGGCAAAAAACAAGGGGAGAGGAAAATGAGCTGAGAATGGGCAAAATAAAAACGAGGTTTTTATTTCTTTTCAAAAAGTTTACAAAAGATAATGTAAAAAACTGTAAAATAGTTTATAATAATTAACACGACAGGTGCAGTTGTGTATAATATGTGAATTTGTAGAATCTTATGAAAAAACTGTCTATATATAGGAAGAAAGAGTACTTACGGAGGCTGATGGGATGTTTGGTTTGTATTTTGATGATTATGAAACGCCGGTGTTCCGGCCCCCCAGTGAAGCGTTCAGCTTTATCCTGCGCGTAACCCGGGGCTGTGCCCACAATGCCTGTACGTTCTGCGCCATGTACAAGGAGGTGCAGTTCTGCGTCTGCAGCGATGAGGAGATTGCCAAGCAGATCGGCATGGCTGCCAAGTATGCCAAGGACCAGGTGAAGCGGATTTTCCTGGCGGACGGGGACGCTTTGGTGCTGCCCACCGCCAAGCTGATCAAAATTTTACATGTGCTGTATGAAACCTTCCCCAACCTGCAGCGGGTAACCTCCTATGCAGGGCCCCGGGACATCCTGCGCAAAAGCGACGAGGAAATGGCCCAGCTCCGGGAAGCGGGGCTCAAGATGCTGTATCTGGGCCTGGAAACCGGGGATACGG
Organism: Acidaminococcus sp. AM05-11; assembly: GCF_003472805.1. NCBI lineage: Bacteria > Bacillati > Bacillota > Negativicutes > Acidaminococcales > Acidaminococcaceae > Acidaminococcus > Acidaminococcus sp. AM05-11. The sequence goes on from NZ_QRMX01000001.1 coordinate 161,076, forward strand.
AGCTCCTCCGGCGGATCAAGAAGGGCGTTACGGCGGAAGAGGCCATTGCTGCCGGGCAAAAGGTCATCCGCAGCGGCATGAAGCTGTCCATGATGGTGATTGCAGGGCTGGGCGGCAAGGAGGGCAGTGAGCGGCACGCCATAGAAACAGGCAAAGCCATTTCGGCCATTGAGCCCAATATGCTCAGCGTACTGACCCTGCGGCTATATAAAGGAACTGAAATGCTGGAGCAGTTCCAGAACGGGGAATTTGAGCTGCTCTCCCCGGCGGGCCTGGCCCAGGAGGTGCACACCATGCTGGAGCACACCTTTATCAGTCCAGAGCGCCATACGCTGTTCCGCAGCAACCATATTTCCAATTACATTATGCTGAAGGGCACCCTGCCCCAGGATAAGGAGCGGCTGCTCCGGGAACTGGAAGAGTCCATGACGAAGCTTTCCAAATTGACGGATTGGGAAGTTTATACTAATATGGAGTATTAAGGTTGTATCATTTGAAATATAAGGAAAAGAGGCACCCATTATGAGACTGCATAAACTTCTTGCAGCATTGCTGCTTTCCATGCTGGTACTGCCCCTGCCTGCAGGTGCAGCTGCAAAAAAGGCCGCTCCCTTGACCGTAGGGGATAAGGGCTGGAAGGTCAAATCCGTTCAGATGAAACTCAATGCCATTGGGGTAAAGACGCCGGAAACCGGGAAATATACCAAGGACCTGGCAGAACAGGTACGGGATTTTCAGCGGAAAAACCGGCTGAAGGTCACCGGCCAGGTGGATGACAATACCTATTACCGGATTACCGAATCTGCCTTTGAGAAAGAGGGTATCCACGGGGTCAGCGGCCGGGACATTGTCCGTACCGCTTCCCGCTACAAGGGGGTTCCCTACAGCTTTGGGGGAACGACACCCCGGGCTTTTGACTGCTCCGGGTATGTCCAGTACGTCTTCCGGCAGCACAAGGCAGCGCTGCCCAGAACGGCGGATCTCCAGTATGAAAAGGGCATGTTTGTTACCCAGCGGCAGCTGCTGCCGGGGGACCTGGTTTTCTTTACCACCTATGAACCGGGGGCTTCCCATGTAGGCATTTATGCCGGCCAGGGAATGTTCTGGAGTGCCACGTCTTCCGGCGGGGTGCGTTTATGCAGTTTGCGTGAAAATTATTGGCGTACGCGGTATTATGGCGCCAAGCGAGTTCTGGTACCGGATTCCGGGCAGCGCTCGTACCGCTGATCAATCGGGGGGTTATGACTAGATGATTAGAGAAAGACGCAATAAAGATAAGCTGACCAGCTACTACAACAAATTTATCAACGAAGGGATTCTGGATCCCAACGTGCATCCCTGGGTGGCCGAATCCTGGCGCCGGTGCGAAGCCCGGAAACTGAACCATGAAACCATGCCGGTGGATGGGGTGCGCCTGTCTCCCAGCGAGCTGCAGCACCAGCTGGAGCTGCAGAAGGATGTAATCGAGTATGTGGACGGCTTGTTTGAACAGAACCAGCAATATTTCAACAGCCATAATCTGAGTATGCTGCTGGTGGATAAAGACGGCTACGTACTGAAAAACTACGCCATGCCTTTCTTCCAGAGAAGCATTGAAGATATCCAGGGCATGCGGGTGCTGGAGGAGGACGTGGGTACGTCCAGTATTTCTGTGGCCCGCAGCCATAATGCGCCGTTTTTGATGTTTGGGCCGGAAATGTGGATTCGGGAAAGCCATTCCGGGGACGCCTGCTCCACGCCTGTGATTGTAGCCGGGCAAAGCCGGTACATCATGGCCATTTTCTCCCTGGACCAGAACGACCTGCCCTACGATATTCTGCTGAGCCTTTTGATGACCATGCGGTATTCTTTGGAAAAATTCCTGGATATGCAGGAATTCTGGCAGGCTTGCGGGCTGATTTCGGAAGAAATCCCTGCTTCTGTATACTGGGTCAATAAGGACGGGTCCCTGCGTTTTGCCAACAGCAACGGGAGAAAGCGGCTGGAAGGGAAGGACCGCCTGGATCAGGTCTTCCTGAACTACGAGCATATTCCCATCCAGAAAGGTCTAGGGGGCAAGAGCACCATCCGCAAGGAAATTACCTGGATTACCCAGGACCGGACCTACGAAGATGTGACCAGCGTCCTGCCGGTGAAGCTTGCCGGCCGGGTGGAAAGTGTCATCATCATCTCCATGGCCATTGAAGATCTGAAAACCACCATTGCCCATGCTACCGGCTACAGCTCCCGCTACAGCCTGTACAGCATGGTGGGCAATTCCAACGAATTCCTGGCGCTGCAGCACAAGGCTGCCCGGGTTGCCCGGGGCGACAACAATCTGCTGCTCCAGGGGGAACCGGGTACGGGCAAACAGCGCCTGGCTCATGGTATTCATCAGGCCAGTCCCCGGGCGGCGGCACCGCTGATTACGGTACGGGGCCACGAAGGTCCGGAAAGCCAGCTGGAAGCCGAGTTCTTTGGCTCCGACGACGGGGCCGGCCATGTCAGCGCAGGCAGCCTGGAACTGGCCAACGGCGGCACGTTGTTCCTGGACGAGATTGAGAAATTCCCTGTCCGGCTGGAAGATGTGCTGGCCGATGCCCTGCGCAACGGGGTGCTGAACCGGGAAACCGGCACCCGCCGGAAATTCAATGTCCGGGTGATTGCCGCCTGCGATTCCAACCTGAAGCGGCTGACGGACAAGGGACTGTTTTCCAGAAGCCTGTACGAACTGGTGATTGGCACCGTCATCCGGGTTCCGCCCCTGCGGGAACGGGTGGAGGATGTGGAAGTTATTGCCAACCACATTCTGACGGAAATGGCTGCCCGGCACAATATGCCCAGCAAGACCCTCTCCAAGGAAGCCCTGCATATGCTTAACAGCTGTCAGTGGCCGGGGAATATCAAACAGCTCCAGGGCGTGATTGAGCAGGCTTTCTTCCATACGGCCGGCAGCGTCATTGAAGCGTCCCATATCAAGCTGCCGGGAGAACATCGGATTGAAAAGTCCTGGAAGCACGACAAGGATGCCTTTGTGGCAGCCTGGAAACAGGCCGGCGGCAATATCAGCAAGCTGGCTCTCATGCTGGATGTAAGCCGGGTAACGCTGTACCGGTATTTGAAGAAATATGATTTGGGGCCAAGCAAATAAGCCTGGGCCAAAACAATGACTCCTTTGGGAAAAATCCCGGAGAAATTGCATCAAGGGGTGGTGCATAGGTGCTGAAAACTTATCCATCACCCTGATTTTTTTTGTGGAGGTCGCAGAATGCGTTTACGAAAGAAACCTTGGATTGCCAGGGCCTTGGAAGACTATACGGGAAAAGAACTGCTGGAAGATCATTTGGAAGAATACCGGGGCAATTGGTCCAAGCTGCTGGGAGACCGGCCGGTCCATATGGAAATCGGCTGCGGCAAAGGAAAGTTCCTGGCAGAAATGAGTCAGCTGCATCCGGAAATCGGGTATTTGGGCATGGAAACCCAGCGGGACATCTGCTACCATGCCGTGAAGAAAATCCGGGAACTGGAGCTTCCCAACGAACGGATTCTCCGGGCCAATGCGGAGCACCTGCTGGATTGGTTTGCGCCGGGGGAAGTGGAGCAGCTGTATCTTAACTTCAGCGATCCCTGGCCCAAGGCCCGGCACGCCAAACGGCGGCTGACCTACCGGGGCTTTTTGGCCACCTACAAGACCATTCTGAAACCCGGGGGCCATCTCCGCTTCAAAACGGACAATGATGACCTGTTTGCCTTTTCCGTGGAAGAATTTCAGGCCTTTGGCCTGACCATCCTGGAACTGAGCCATGACCTGCACCATACGGATATTCTCAATGAGGCCCAGACCGAATATGAGGAAAAATTCAGCGGGAAAGGGAAAAACATCAATTTCTGTGAAGTGGTTTTCTAAAGGAGCAGGAGGGTTATGCAAAAACGGTTTTTGATTTGGGAAAATCCCAGGGACGCCATTGTTTCCCTGGTACTGTTTCTCATGCTGCTGGGCTGCGTCAATGTATTCAGTGCCAGCTTTGTGACAGCGGCCGATATGTTTGGCAACGGCTATCACTACCTGATCCGGTACGCTGCCTACGGGGCGGTGGGACTGGCCTTCATGTATTGGCTGGGCTGGAAAACCGACTATCATAATTTCTTTAACTACAATTCCCAGATCTATGCCATCTTTTTGGCCATTCTGATTGGGGTGGATGTTTTTGGGAAGACCACCAAGGGGGCCCAGCGCTGGGTCACTATGGGGTCCATTTCCTTCCAGCCTTCGGAATTTGTCAAGCTGGCGGTGATTATTATGGGAGCCGGCTATTTGGGCCATTTGATGGTCAAGGGGAAAAAGCCCCGTCTGATGGATTTGGGCAGCAACCTGGCTTTTTGGGCTACGGCGGTTTTGGCCGCTTTGGTGCTGCTGCAGCCGGATATGGGTACGGCGGCCATTATTATGGCCCTGATTACTGTTTTGTATATTGTGGCAGGGCTGGACCTGCGGGAAATCGGGATTTTGGGCGGCGCAGGACTGGTCGTATCCATTGCCGCCATTCTCCAGGCACCCTACCGGATGAACCGGGTGCGGCTCTGGATTGATCCCTATCTGGACCCCCAGGGCAACGGCTACCAGGCTGTACAGTCTTTTGTGGCCATTGGCAGCGGCCGGCTCATTGGCAGCCATTTTGGCATGGGCTTTGGCAAGTTCTTCTATCTGCCGGAAGCCCATACGGACTTTGCCTTTGCCATTTTCTGTCAGGAATGGGGCTTTTTGGGGGCACTGTTCCTGATTTTCATCTTTATCCTGCTGGCGTTTGCCCTGTACCGGGTGGGCCAGCATACCCAGGACCGGGCCGGTTTTCTGCTGGTCACTGGGGTGAACTTCCTGGTGGTGGGCCAGGCCTTTGCCAATATGGCCATGGTCTGCGGCCTTTTGCCGGTTATTGGCGTTCCCCTGACCTTTATCAGCTACGGGGGCACCAGCCTGGTTGCCAGTCTGATGGGCATTGGTCTGGTGCTCAGTGTGTACCGGGCGGAAGTCCAGCGGGAGCGGGGAAAACTGGCTCCGGATATGCCCCGGAGTACCCAAAGACCCCGTTTTGGCACTCGGCCTGGGGCTAGGAGGTGGCGGCCATGAAGTTTCCTAAGATTCCCAAGCCTTCCCGCCGCAGTCAGCCGGAAGAGCGGAAAACCAGGTTCCCCATCCCTCCCCATAGGGAACGGGTGCTCCATCTGGATGCGGACAAGCAGAGCATCTTGAAGCAGGGCAAAACCCGGGCCGTGTGGATAGGCCGCCTGGTAGGCATTATGGTGGTATTGATTATCGTCCGGATTGGCTATCTGCAGCTGGTGGATGGGGCCCAAAATGCCCGGAACGCCATGGACCAGATTACCGGGGAACATACGGAAGTTACGCCCCGGGGCAGTATTGTGGACCGGAACGGGGAAGAGCTGGCGGTCAGCGTTATCAGCAAATCCCTGTACGTGAATCCCCAGGAAATGAAGGATGACCCGGCCCGGTGGCCGGCGGGAAAGATGCCCCAGCGGGATCCCCGCCGGGTGGCAGCGGACCAGCTGGCCCCTGTACTGGGACTCAATGCGGACGACCTGTACCAGGAGTTCTCCGATACCGATAAGCAGTTTATTTGGGTCAAACGGACCCTGGACCCCCATGTGACGGACAAGGTGGAAGCAATTCTCAAGGACCAGAAGCTGCCGGGTTTCCATTTCCAGGAAGAAAGCAAGCGCTTTTACACGAAAAACAAACTGGCAGCCCAGGTGCTGGGTTTTGTGGGCACCGATGATGTGGGCCTGGAGGGTATCGAAGCCTCCATGAACAAGGAGCTGAAAAGCGTGGATGAAAAGCGCAGCAGCTACTTTGACGCCCACGGCAACCGGGTGGCCCAGCAGGGTTCCCAGCTTCAGACCCAGGCCCGCCGGATGAATACGGTGGAGCTGACCATTGATGCCCAGATGCAGTTCATCTTGGAAAAAAGCCTGGACGAGGCCATTGCCAAAACCCATGCGGCCAGCGCTGCAGCCATTCTGATGGATCCCAATACCGGGGAAATCCTGGGTATGGCCAGCCGGCCCACCTTTGATCCCAACGTGTTCTACAAGGGCACCCAGCAAGAGTATATGAACCGGGGCGTGGGCATTGTGTACGAGCCCGGCTCTGTCTTTAAGCCCATTATCGGCTCTGCCGGTCTGATGGAAGGCATCATTACCCCCAATACGCCCTTTAACGACCAGGGTTCCATTGATGTAGGGGGCCGGCGGATCCGGAACTGGGACGGCAAGGGGATGGGGCACGTGACCTTTACGGACATCATCAAATTCTCCCTGAACACCGGCATGGCCGACCTGGGCCTGAAGCTGGGAGGCGAGAAGGAAACGGAATACGCCAAGCTCTTTGGCTTTGGTTCCGTAACCGGCAGTGATGTGCCCGGGGAAGAAGCGGGCATCCTGTACAATCCGGAAAACATGGTTCCCTCCGATGTGGCTACCATGGCCATCGGCCAGGGGATTGCGGTAACGCCCCTGCAGATGCTGCGGGGCATCTGCGCCATTGCCAACGGAGGTACGCTGCTGAAACCCTATATTGTGAAACGGGTCATTGCTCCCGACGGCAAGGTGCTGCGAGAGGGCAAGCGGGAAGTGGTACGCCAGGTAATTACCCCGGAAGTGGCTGAGGAAATGCGGGGCATGATGGAGAAAGTGGTTTCCGAAGGCGGCGGCAAGACGGCACAGATCAAGGGCTACAAGATTGCCGGCAAGACCGGTACTGCTGAAAAACTCTCCCCCAAGGGCGGCTACATTCCCGGGGTGTATATTGCTTCCTTCGTGGGCTTTGTGCCCAGTGACAAGCCCAAGTACGCCATGATCATCATGCTGGACTCTCCCAAGGGCGCCTTCTACGGCTCCCAGGTGTCCGCGCCTATTTTCCGGGATACCCTGCAGCAGATCCTGGTAGCCAAGGGCATTCAGCCCAGCGACTCCGAAGGTCTGCCTACGGTGGAATCCCTGATTTCCGGCGGCGGAGAGCAGAAGGAACTGGCCCCCCTGGTACCCCAGGAGGACGGCTCCGTGAAGCTCACCAATCTGGCGGGTTATTCCATGCGGGAAGTGGCTGCCGCCCTGGAAGGGGGCAATCTGTCCCTGATTCCCATTGGCAGCGGCACCAGCTGGAAGCAGGATCCGGCTCCGGGAACGGTACTTCAGCCGGGAAATACCGTAACAGTCTATTTTCACTAAAAGAATGATTTGTCACAAGGCCTGGCATGGTGTAAAATAGCTTTATCATGCCAGTACCGCCTTGGGGCGGTATTGCTGGAAGTTCCAGATTAAGGCAGCCTGCGCTGACGCTTGCCGTCAGGATAGGTCGCCGAACGGGGCTTTCCGGTCTTGCAGCAAAACAGAGGGCGTGTAACCAGTACACGCCCTCTTTCTATGGAATAAGGAGAAATTTGTATGAGTGAACCTATCATCATGGCCGGCCAGCCAGTGGCTGCCAAAATCCGCCGGGAACTCCAGGAAAAGTTCCAGGGCCGGAAGGTGACCCTGGCCACCTTTCTGGTGGGCAATGATGCGGCGGCCCAGGTTTATAAGCGCAGCCTGCTGAAAACCGCCGCCAGCCTGGGCATCCAAACCCGGGAGGTGGTGCTTCCCCAGGAAACCACCCAGGAAGAGGCCAACCGGGCCATGGACCAGCTGAGTGCGGACCCTTCCGTTACGGGAATCCTGCTGCTGGTTCCTCTGCCCCATCAGATTGACCGGATTGCCCTTTTGGCCCATATGGATCCGGATAAGGATATGGACTGCATCCATCCGCTGAACAGCGGCAATTTTTATGTGGGCACCAGTCCTTGGGCTCCTTGTACGCCCCGAGCCTGCATGGCCATTTTGGACTATTACCAGGTGCCCCTGGTAGGGAAAAATGTGGTTATGGTGGGCTACGGCAGTGTAGTGGGCCGGCCGCTTACCCTGATGCTTTTGGGAGAGCGGGCTACGGTAACCGTCTGCCGCTCCACTACCAAAAATCTGCCGGCCATTACCCGGCAGGCAGACGTGATTCTCTGCGCCGTGGGCAAACCCAACCTGATCACCGAAGACATGGTCAAGGACGGCGCTGTGATTGTGGACATCGGCATCAATTCCCTGGAGGGGAAACTGGTGGGAGATGTGCCGGAAGACGTAAAAAAGGCCAAGGCTTCCGCCTACACGCCGGTCCCCGGAGGGGTGGGCGTGGTCAGCAACCTGATGGTAATGGAAACCTTGACCCGCAATTTGTAAGTTTTTATTTTTGATCCTTGGCGGCCAGTTTGCCCAGGAATTTTTCCTTGTTGACCAGGAAGCGTTCGTGGGTGCCTTGGCCGATGGTGCCGTAATCATCGGAGACCGTAATCTTGAAGGTCAGCTTGCGGCCATCTACGCCCACCAGAACGGCTTTGGCGTTGACGGTTTTGCCTACCAGGGTAGCGGCATCGTGGGACAGGTTCACGCTGATGCCCACGCTGGTGGTAGCGTCGTCCAGGCAGGGATTGACGATTTCACAGGCGGCTTTTTCCATCAGGGCCAGCATGGCCGGGGTGGCATAAACATCCAGGGACCCGCTGCCCATGGCTTTAGCCGTGTTGGTGTGAAGAACGGTTTCGGAGGCTTCGCCTACAGAACCAATGCGAAATTCTTTCATACTCTCACTTCTTTCTGGAATTATTGTTGAACGAATTCATCTTACTCGCTTTCTGCCGGAAAGGCAAGGGCAGAAGGCAGACTGTTATATTTGCAATTGGAGGAGGACGCATGTTTTATTATCAGTTGATTGCCAGCCATCCTGCGGATCGGCCGGCTTTGCTTGACCAGGACCGGGTCATTACCTATGGTGAGCTGCGGGAGCAGGTGGACCGGTGGGCCGCCTTTTTACAGGAAGCCGGACTGAAAAAGGGGGAACGGGTGGGCCTGTTTTCCCGGAACTGTGCGGAATACGTAGCGGCCTATATGGCGGTAATCCGGGCTGGGGGCGTGATTGTTCCCATTAATTTCCAGCTGGTGCCCCGGGAAGTGGCCTACATGATCAAGGATGCGGAGATTCATCTGTTCCTGACCCAGGCCAAATTGGAACTGGACGGGCCGCTGGCAGAGCTGGGCTGCGCCCCGGTGCGGCAGCTGACCTTTGGGGAACTGGACGCTCCGGTAAGCGGCAGTTTGCAGGAGGTCCCCCGGACGGAGGACGACAACTGCACCATCATTTATACCTCCGGAACTACGGGCCGGCCCAAAGGGGCTATGCTCAGCCATAAGAATCTGGTAGCCAACGCCTGGGATTTCCAGGACGCCATCCATGCCCGGCCGGAAGATGTTATCCTCTGCCTGCTGCCCATGTACCACTGCTACGCCTGGAGCGTCTGCGTCAGCCTGAGCTTGCTTTTGGGGGCCCAGCTGGTGATCCAGGCCAACTACAATTTCAAGACTGCCATCCGGCTGGTACAGCGCCATGGGGTTACCCTGTTTACCGGGGTGCCTGCGGTGATGGAGCTGCTGCTGGAAGGGGCCGAGCCCTCCGAGCTTTCCACGGTACGGGAATTTATTTGCGGCGGAGCTTCCCTGGGCAAGGTATTGGGGCAGAAGTTTGCGGATAAGTTTGGCCATCCGGTGCTGGAAGGCTACGGCCTGTCCGAAGCGGCGCCTGTGGTGTCCGTAAACCGGCCGGGGAACGTGAAGTTTGGCTCCATTGGCCTGCCCCTGGTGGAAGAAGAAGTCCGCATCTTGAATCCCCAGGGCCGGGAAGTGCCCCAGGGCGAAGCCGGCGAAGTGGTGGTCCGGGGTCCCAACGTGATGCTGGGGTACCTGAACCGGCTGGAAGCCACCAAGGAAACCCTGGCGGGAGGCTGGCTCCACACAGGAGATGTGGGCTATGCCGATGAAGACGGGTTTATTTTCCTGGTGGACCGCCTAAAGGATATGATTATTTCTAGCGGGGAAAATGTCTACCCCCGGGAAGTGGAAGAAGCCATTACCCAATATCCCGGTATTCGGGAAGCCTCCGTGGTAGGCGTAGCCGACCGGCTTCGGGGCCAGGCCATTACGGCCTTTTTGGTGCTCCAGGAAGGGGCCCAGTGCAATCCCAAGGAGCTGCGCCGGTACCTGTTGGGGCGGATTGCCCCCTATAAGGTGCCCCGGGAATACTTTATCATCCAGGAATTGCCCAAAACCAGTTTGGGCAAAGTGCGGAAAAATATTCTGCGCCAGCAGGCAGAAGAAATTCTTCAGCAGCGGCGCATGTCCGGGAGGTCTTTATGAGAAAAATCCTGATTGGGCTCTGCATTCTGCTGACCTTTCTGCTGGGGGGCTGTGCCAAGGGTCATATTACCCTCCAGGTAACCCGGCTGGGAGCCGCAGATCTGACCTGCAAGCTGACGGCAGTGCCCATGCTGAAACCCACCGTGGATTCCTTCCAGGAGGATTTCCAAAAGGACGGCTATCATATTGAAACGGTCAAGGAAGGGGACTACAGCGGGTTCACGGCCCAAAAGCACTATAACCAGCTGAAGGACATCAAGGACTCCAAGGTACTGAAGACCTTTGACTTCAAGACCTGGGAAAACGCGGCCCAAACGGCGGTGGACCAAAATGGCCAAAAGCCCGACGCCCAAAAACAGGCTGGCAGCACGCCGGCTGCCCCGGCAGCCCCGGCACCGGACAAAGCGGAGAAAAAGCCCATTGTGACCTTGAAGGGCGGACTGCTGTTTGATACCATCAGCGTCCACACCGGCGTAAACATGGGCACCAATGAAAAACTGAAAAACAAGGACGCTCAGGCGGTACTGGAAAATGTCATGAAGCAGATTGACCTCCAGTTTACCCTGATTCTGCCCACCGGCGTGGACAGCACCAACGCACCCCAGGTCAGCGACGACAAACGGGTGCTTACCTGGAAGCTTCCTTTGGGGGAAGAAGTGCCCCTGGATGCTTCTGTTACCTACCTGAACCCGGTGAAGGCTGCGGGCTGGGTTATGGTGATTATTGTGTTAGGCGGCGTAGCCTTAGCCTACGTGCGGAAAATCCGCCGGCAGAAGGCCATGCGGGAATGGACGGCCCGGCAGGAAGCCAGCGCCAGGATCATCCCCCTGCCGGAAGATCAGGTTCAGACCTCCGCTCCTGACAAGAAGCTGGAACAGGAACTGAAGGCCAAGGCGGTGCCTGAAGAAGAAACCCCAGAGACGTCCCCAACGGAGGACAAGCCGGAGCATCCGGAGAAATCCTAAAGAAAATTTCCGTTTCCCTTTTGGGAAACGGTTTTTTCTCCAGGCTTTTTGACCAATCAGTCAATTTTTTGTACTTCAAGCAAGTTTTACTATTACACCAAGCTTGAATTTATGTTACAATAAAAATAGAGCTAGAATGGGAGGGAATTGTATGGCAGACGATTTTTTGAGACTGACCAAATTGAACATCTATGTTGGCGAGGATTTCTTTTACAAAGACAGACCCTTTTATAAAGCAATATTTGATATAGCCAATCAATACAAAATTGCCGGCTGTACTGTGTACCGGGGAACCCAGGGCTACGGCAGCCGCATCCGGGGCAAGGAACGGCGGCTGTTTATCAGTGTTTCCGAAGCCATCAACCTGCCGGTGATCATTACCATGATTGATACCAAGGAACAAATTGAACGGCTCTTCCCGTTCCTGAAGGAAAACCTGACCCATGGTGTGGCAACGGTGGAAGAAGTGGATATGCTGATGACGGACTTTGTGAAGAACGAATACGAAAAGTCCATTGCCAAGCGGCCGAATCCCGCTCCCCAAGGGTAATACAGAAAAACAAAAGAAATTCGCCGGGCATAGCCGTTTGGGGCTATGCCCTTTGTTGTGGCAGAAAGGAAGCATACCATGGGGAGAGTATTTTGCAAGATGAAATTTGACCGGGGTATGGGAATTGAGCTCCCTCACAGCTGGAATTTTGCCAATGCCCTGTACGGGTTTGGTGAAATGGGCGCGGAAGTAATTCCGTATCATTCCTTGGATGAGGTGTATGACCAGGTGGAACGGGAGGATATTGTCTTGGATTATATTGAGCAATGCCAGGAAATCTTCCAGAAATTTGGGATTCACCCTTATTTACCGGATTATCCAGAGCCGCTGCAGCCTTTTCTGGGAAGGAAAATCTGGTCCGATACCCTGAACCATATTGCCAGTGACGAGAAGCTGTGGCAGGCCGGGTACTTTGTAAAACCTGTGAAGGACAAAGCTTTTACCGGGAAAATTATCCAATCCCTGGCGGATTTGGAAGGCTGCGGACAGGAAAACGAAGACCTGGCGGTGCTGGTCAGTGAACCACTGGAACTGAAACAGGAGTGGCGTTGTTTTATCATCTATGCCCAGTTGGTGGATGTGCGGCCCTATCAAATGGGCGAGGGCTATTTGTACCACTATGATCCGCAGCAGCTGCTGAAAATGCTGGCGGCTTTCCGTACCTGGCAAGATCGGCCGTGGGCTTGCAGCATGGATATTGGCGTAACTGGGGACGGGCGGACAGTCTTGGTGGAATGCAATGATGCCTATGCACTGGGCTGTTATGGCCTAAGGGCTCTGCCCTATGCCAAATTGATTTCCGCCCGGTGGAGCCAGCTTCTTGGTGTACCGGACGCCTATCACTTTACCTGCTGAAATAAAAAATAGGGGCTGTGAAAAAAATGAAACTTCCTCCGAGGCCCTTCAGGTCCCACATCCTTAGCGGTTCGCCGTGCTCCAGTCGTCACCTTTCAGGCTTGACTCCTGGACGGCTATCGCGTGGGCCTTATTGACCAAACAGCCACTTGCATAATTTGTCGGGCTGTTTGGATGCGGCCGCAAAGTGTTGTAGGGGCTGGCAGCCTGCAAGGCTGACAGAGGAAGTTTGTTAGGATACGGTTATAAAGAACAATAAAAACGACTTGCGAAGTCTTTTAAGCTCGCAAGCCGTTTTTTCTTTCAGGAGTATTATTTCACAGCCTCTTTTTTATCAGGCGTTTTGCGTTTCTTCCTGGGGACCCTCGGCGGGCAGGCGCACGGTAATGGTGGTGCCTTCGTTCAGCCGGCTGACCAGGCTGATTTGGCCCTGGTGCTGCTCCACAATGTGCTTGACGATGCTGAGTCCCAGGCCGCTGCCGCCGCTTTGCTTGGAACGGCTTTCTTCTACCCGGTAGAAGCGTTCAAAGACCCGCTCCTGAACGGCGTCGGGAATGCCGATGCCCGTATCCCGGACGGTAAGCTGGACCCAGGCTCCGTCCCGCTTCATAGAAACGTACACGTGGCCGCCGGGACGGTTGTATTTTACCCCGTTGTCAATCAGATTCATGGCCATTTCCCTTAGCAGGCTGCCGCTGCCCCGGACCTTGTCCTGGGTCAGCTGGCAGTGGACGGTCACCTGCTTTTCCTTGCAGAAGGGGTCCATAAAATCCACCACGGTCCGGATCAGGTCACCCAGGGGCACCGCTTCTTTCAGGGTACCGGCAGGGACTTCCTCAATCCGGGACAGGAAGATGATGCTGTTAATCATTTCCAGGAGCCTTTTGGCTTCCTGGCGGATCAGCTGGCCAAAGTGGGCAATGTCTTCTTTTTTCTGGTACATTCCCGCAGCCATCAGTTCTGCAAAGCCGCTGATGGAGGTCAGGGGAGTTTTCAGCTCATGGGTAACGTTGGCGGTAAAGTCCCGGCGCAGCTGCTCCCGTTCCCGGGCCTCCGTAATATCCCGGATAATCAGCAGCTGGGAGGCCCGCTCCCGGGGCGTCTCCAGGGGCCGCAGCAGCAGCCGGTACTGGTGGGCCTGGTGTTTCATCAGCCAGGTATGGGGTTCCCCGTCCTGGAGAATTTCCGGTTTGATGCGGGCGTCCTGGGGAAGCAGGGCCATGAGAAACTTGTCCGTCAGCTGTTCCCGGCCCGCAGTGGCCGAAGGGTTTCCGGCCAAAAGCAGCCGGCTGCCCCAGGCATTGACCCACTGGATCCGCAGCTGGTCGTCCAGCAGAAAGACGCCTTCTGTCAGATTATCGGTAATCAACCGCATGGTGTTGCGTTCTTCCTGAAGCTGGCGCATGCTTTGGTCCAGCTGGGCCCCCTGCTGGCGAATGGTGTTCAGGAAGGGCTTCAGTTCATCATAGGAATTTTGAAACAAGGTGTCAGGAAGCTGTTCCTGGCTGTTGCCAATCCGGGACAGGTACAGGGTGGCCTGGTCCAGGGGCTTGATTAAATCCTTGGTAAAATGGCGCACGGTAAACAGGCAAATGAGCATCAGTACGCCCAGGGCCAGCAGCCACCAGGGCAGCAGCAGCGCCAGGGGCCGGAACAGATCCTTTTGGGTCCAGGCTACCCGGAGCACACTGCCATCGGTAAGCCTTAGGGCGGAGTACAGGTTCAGCTGCCCCAGGGTGCTGGACTCCCGGGCATCGGTACCCCGGCCCTTTAGCAGGGCCCGGAGGATTTCCGGCCGTTCCTTGTGGTTATCCATGTCCGACGCATTTTTCATGGAATCGTACAGGACCCGGCCGTCTTCCGCCACCCAGGTAATCCGTAAATCCGGACTGGCTTTGCTGGTATGGTCCAGAAATTCCAGGGGGTTTTCCTGCCGGGTCAATTCCGAACCCAGCACGGAGGCTGTCTGTTCCAGGTAGTAGCCGGTTTCCTGCTTGGAGGTCTGCCAATAGGCAAAGGCGCAGACCAGGGCGGTAAGCAAGATGCAGACCACGCCTACCAGCAGCAGGTGAAGATAAATTCTTTTTTTCATGGGCAGTCAGGGCTCCTTTTCCGCTAAATTCGGTAGCCCACGCCCCGGACCGTTTGGATCACCTTGCCGGCGTCTCCTAATTTTTGCCGCAGGCTGCGGATGTGCATGTCGATGGTCCGGCTTTCCCCGGCGTAGGAGAAGGACCAGACGGCTTCCATAATCTGATCCCGGCTCAGGACAATGCCCGCATTGGCCATGAGATAGTGGAGCAGGTCAAATTCCTTAACCGTCAGGACGCAGGGCTGGCCCTTTACCAGTACCTGGTGCTTTTTCAGGTCCATGAGAATGTCCCCGCACACCAGGGTATCCTGGTCCTGGGGCAGGGAGCCGCCCCGGCGTAGAACAGCCTTGACTCGGCTGATCAGCTCCATAATTCCGAAGGGTTTGGTCATATAGTCGTCGGCGCCAGTATCCAGTCCTTTGACAATGTCGTATTCCCCGGTCCGGGCGGTGAGCATAATGACGGGCAGGGATTGGGTGGCTGGTTTTTCCCGAAGCTTTTTCAGGATTTCCAGGCCGCTTTCTTCCGGCAGCATAATGTCCAGCAGTACCAGATTGGGAATCTGTTTTTCCAGGGCTTTCCAAAAGGCAGCACCATCGGGAAAAGCCTGGGCTTCAAAGTTTTGGCTGGCCAGGGCATAGCGCACCAGCTCGCGGATATTTTCGTCATCTTCTACACAATAGATTAGGGCCATGGTTACCTCCTTTAGGGTGTTCCCTTCTATAGGCTTATTATACGATGAAGGGAAAGTTTGCAACAGGGCTGACAGGAGAAAGAATACTGTCTTTACACAAATATTACAAAAGTGCAAAAAATAAGCGAACAAATTTTCGTTAGCATCTTGAAATAAAACCATAGCCATATTATAATACAGAAAACGAACAAAAGTTCGAAAGGAAGGATAAACGATGAAAACGATATTTGGGCTGTTTTTGGCGGGATTATTCCTTTTGTCAGGTTTAATGGTGCTGGATTTGGACCGGGAGCCTGTGGTTTATCATAAAAAGCAGGTATTGGTCTACAGCGGGGATACCCTGTGGGGCATTGCCAGCCAGGCGGCGGGACCGGAAGAAGACGTCCGGGCGGTACTGGACCGGATTACCCAGGCCAATCACCTGGATCTGCACCAAGCCCTCCAGCCGGGGCAGGTACTGGTAGTTCCGGTACGGGCCGAAGCGGGAGAAAAGGGCCAGCTGGCCAGCCGGCCCTAAGGCAACCCGAGCCGGGGAAGCGGCACAGTTGAACTTTTATTCCTTTCATCCTGTCAAATATGATATACTAAAAGAAAAATCTCCTCCGGCGTTTATGGCAGCTGGAGCAGGGTAGGAGGGATATTCATGCTGGAAGATGCTGATAAAAAAGAACAGGATCAAAAAGTAGAAGAAACCGTAGAAGAGGCGGAAACCCGTCCCATGGATGAAACGGAAAGCCAGGAAGCAAGGGATGAGGCCCTGGAGCCGGTGGACATTCAGGCAGAGTCGGAACGGATTATCCGCTGGGGTGCAGCCCGGGCCAGCGTTATTGTGATGACGCCGTTTTTGGGATCCCTGGCCCTTATGGCCAACGAAGTGTATATGATTACCCGGCTCAGCGATTTGCGGGGGATTGAACTGGAAACGGGGGCCATTGCCGGCCTGATTGGTTCTCTGGGGGCTTCCTTTGTGGGACAGACCCTGTTCACCATTATTCCCTTCCCGCCCCTGCAGGTTCCCGCTGCCGTAGGCATCACCTACGCCGTGGGCAAGGCTGCCAACGCCTGGCTGGAAGCTGGCCGGCCTAAGGACCTGGCTGAATTCAAGGAAATGTTTGAAGAAGCCCGGAAAGAAGGGTCCCGCCGGTTCAAGGAATTTACGGAAAACCCCAACAAGAACATTCCCTTGGGAGATGAAACCAAGAAAGTTATGGAAAAGGCAGCGCCCCTGTTTGATACCGTGAAGGAAAAAGCGGACGCAGCAGCGGACAAGCTGGGAGAAGTGGCCGGCAATATGAACGGCATGGCAGAAAATATCACGGAAATGGCTGCTCCCTTTAAGGAAGCGGCAGAACGCTGGATTACGGCCCAGACCTGGGAACAGCTGCGCCGGGGTGAAGTGGTGGTGCCCTATACGGATTTGTCCGCGGGCCTGGCAGAAGCCATGAAGGACAGCGAATTTACCTTCAAGGACTGCTGCTACCATGGGGACAATCTGCTGGACATTACCGTGGAACACGAAAAGTACGGTACGGTAACGGCCCAGGTGGAAATTGAAGCCATGACCCTGAACAACACGGCCTCCTTTGCCCGGTTCCGAATCCACGACTTTGCGGTGGCCGACAACAAGCTGGGCGAACTGCTGGTACGGCTCCTGGGAACCCGGATCATCATGTCCCTGGTAAATGCCCTGTTCAACATGACCGTGGTGAACCGGGAAGACCTGATCTGCACCTTTAGCGGCCAGTCCCTGACTGTGGACTTTACGGAAGTGGTGAACAAGAGCAAGCTGGCCCAAACCAAGATCAAGAACTTCAACCTGTTCGACCTGGTACGTCTGACGGGCCTGGTACCGGAAGCCGATGGGCTGCACATCAAAACCCATTGGGGCCTGCAAAAATAATTGTATTGCCAATAAGATATCATGTATACAATTTTAGGAGGATGCTTGCATCCTCCTAATTTAATTTACAAAAACATGCGAATTCACTAACGATTAAATGTCAAATTGTGGATTTTTAGTGTCAAAAGGGTTATAATACAGTCGACAATACAATGCGAATTAAGGGAGTTCGCAGAAGGAGGTTTCACCATGATAAGCTTCTTTGTATGTTTGGCGATTTTGATTGCCGGATATTTCATTTATGGCGGCTATGTGGAAAGCTGTTTTCGGCCTCCCATTGACGACAGAAAGACTCCGGCCTATCGGCTGCAGGATGGTGTTGACTATGTTCCCATGGGCAATGGACGGGTGTTCCTGATCCAATTGCTGAATATCGCTGGCCTGGGCCCGATTTTCGGTGCTCTGGCAGGTGCTATGTGGGGCCCTGCAGTATTTCTGTGGATTACCTTCGGTACGGTTTTTGCCGGCGGTGTCCATGACTTTATTTCCGGCCTGTTGTCCGAACGGAACGACGGTGCCAGCATTTCCGAAATCGTAGGGAAATACCTGGGCGACATGATGAGAAGCGTAATGCGCGGTTTCTCTGTTGTGCTGCTGATTCTGGTGGGCGTTGCCTTCACCACGGGCCCTGCTGGTCTGCTGATGAAAATCACTCCCATGAGCTTCAATTTCTGGCTTGCTGTATTACTGCTCTATTATTTCTGTGCTACATTCCTTCCCATTGATAAAATCATCGGCAAGCTGTATCCTATTTTTGGCTTCTGCCTGATTTTCATGGCTTTGGGTGTTGGTACCATGCTGTTTGTGAAGGGTTATGCCATTCCGGAAATTACCCTGACCAATATGCACCCCAAAGGAACCCCCATTTGGCCCATCATGTTCATTACCGTAGCCTGCGGTGCCATTTCCGGTTTCCATTCCACCCAGTCCCCGCTGATGGCTCGCTGCATCAAGAGTGAACGGGATTGCCACAAGATTTTCTACGGCGCTATGGTTTGCGAAGGCATCATCGCCCTGGTATGGGCTGCTGCCGGCTGCTCCTTCTACCATGGTACTTCCGGCCTGTCCGCTGCTTTTGTTACCTACAAAGGCGCCGGCGGCGTTGTGTACGACATCTGCTCCGGCCTGATGGGACCTGTGGGTACCATCATTGCCATGATCGGCGTAATTGCCTGCCCTGTATCCTCTGCTGATACGGCATTCCGCAGTGCTCGTTACACCATCTGCGACTGGTTCAAGATTGACCAGCACACCATTGCCAGCCGTCTGAAACTCAGTATCCCCATTATCCTGGTAGGCGGGATCCTGACTCAGGTTAACGTAACCATCCTGTGGAGATATTTCTCCTGGACCAACCAAACCCTGGCCATGTTCGTTCTGTGGTCCGGCGGTATGTACCTGTATGCCAATAAAGGCAACTACTGGATTGCCATTATCCCGGCAACCTTCATGAGTGCCGTAAGCTGCACCTACATCCTGGTAGCCCAAGAAGGTCTGCAGCTGAGCACGACTGTTGCTTATCCTGCCGGCATTATCTTCGCTATCTTGGCCTTCTGCCTGTTCTGGAAACGCGCCAACAAGATTAAGAATGGCACCCTGGATCTGGCAGATAAACCTGTGGAAGGCTAAGGCTTTCTTAGAATTTAAGATTTATTCCCTTAAAGAGAACCCGGAAGCGGCCGCTTCCGGGTTTTCTTTAACCATTGGACAAATTTGGACTTTTGTCCAATGGGAGAGGAAGAAAAAACTGTACAAGAAAATATTGCAAATGATAATTATGCAAAAATAAAGGGTAAAAATACTAAATTCGTTACAGTTATCCGGCAAAAAGTGCATATAAAGCGTGAATATAAAATTTTTATTAATAATTATACATAAAGCAGTCTTTACTTGTATACAAAATGTGGTATACTAGGAAACATACTCGTGAACGCAGAAAAAAAGCGGGAGCAAAAAACTAGAACAAAAAAGGAACAGAGGGAGAAAATTCATGACAAATATGTACAATCCAGTTACGCCGGAACTGGTTCAGGCCCTGCAGGAAGTAGTGGGGGATAAATACGTAAAGACCGACGAAGAATATCTGCAGCAGTATCAGACGGATGAAGAGGGGAATCCCCATTTCTTCAAGAAGCCGGAAGTGGTAGTATTTCCTGGCTCCACGGAAGAGGTGGCTGCCATTGTGAAACTGGCCAACCAGTATAAGGTGCCCATTACGCCCCGGTCCGCCGGCAGCAACGTGGCCTGCGGGGCCATTCCCATTTACCATGGCATGGTGGTGGAACTGGAACGGATGAACCAGATCCTGACCCTGGATGCGGATAACCTGTACGCAGTGGTGCAAACCGGCGTCATTACCGGTCAGCTCCAGGCAGAAGCCAAGAAACATGGTCTCTTGTACGCTGGAGATCCTTCCAGCGCCGACAGCAGCCAGATTGGCGGCAACGTAGCCAACAATGCCGGGGGCAACAAGGCCGTCCGCTACGGCACCACCCGGAACCAGATCTACGCCCTGAAGGTAGTTACGCCCCTGGGGGATATTGTGGAAGTGGGCGCCCGGCTGAAGAAGTGCTCCACGGGGCTGTGCCTGGAGCAGCTGTTTGCCGGCAGCGAAGGGACCCTGGGCATCATTACGGAAATTACCGTAAAGCTTTGGCCCCTGCCTCCCTATAACTTCAATATGGTCTGCGTTTTTGATGACGATGCCAAAGCCTTTGCCCTGCCCAACAAGATCTTGAAGGCCGGCATTGAGCCTACCAGCCTGGAATTCATGGACAATGAAGCCCTGGTCATGACCTGCAAATATCTGGACAATATGGAAATGCCCCATGTAAATGAAGGCTGCAGCTACGTGATTGTCACCGTGGAAAGCTTTGACCAGGAAGAAAGCGACCGGAAAATGGAGCGCCTCTGTGAACTGGCTGAAGCAAACGGTTCCTTGGACGAATTTGAAGCAGATGACCGGATTTGGAAGGTCCGGAAGGAATTTGCCGAAGCCGCCCGGGACGTGGACAGAATGTTCCAGACCGAAGATTTCGTAGTGCCCCTGGACAAGATTGCGGAAATGACCGCCCAGATTCCGGAACTGCGGGAAAAATACAACCTGTACTGCGTGACCTGCGCCCATATCGGCGATGGGAATATCCACGTGCTGCCCCTGAACAAGGAAGGGCTGCCGCCGGAAGAATGGTTCAAGAAAATCAAGGCCTTTCATGCGGACCTGTTTCCCCGGGTATATGCCCTGGGCGGGAAGATGTCCGGCGAACACGGCATCGGCTACAAAAAACTGGAAGAATTTGCCCGCTGCACCCCGGAAGGGGAAGTGAAACTGATCAAGGCCATCAAGCACGCCCTGGATCCCAACAATATCATGAACCCGGGGAAACTGGTGGATATGAACGGCGATTTTATTGCCTGAAACCTGTAAAAAAAGACGCGTAAACTGCGGTTTACGTGTCTTTTTTTTACGCTCTGGGGCCGGATGCCTTCCGCCTTGCTAAAAAATCCTGCAAGCAAGGGGGAATTGCTTTATAATAAAAGAGACTATCAGGTACGGAGGGGAAGAACCATGAAAAAATGGCTGGGACTACTGGTAATAGGACTGCTGGCAGGAGCGGGGCTTAGCGGAGTTGAAGTACGCCCCGCAGAAGCGGAAACGGCGCCCCGACTTCTGGCAGAAAACGCCCAACCCCAAATAGCCCAGCGGGCGGCTGGAGCTAAGGCAAAGCCGGACGCCCTGGCCGCGGGAAAGGGGAAAGGGGTCCCGGCGCAGCAACAGGCCCTGCCAAGCCCCAAGACTGCGGCGAAGGAGGCAGTCCTGTCTGCCGTAAAGGAGGCAGCGCTCCCGGAAAAGGGGGAAGACTACCGGGATCCCCGGAATGGGGTCAGCTTTACCCTGCCTCCTGGGTTTATCAGCCAGGGCACCTATGCCAAGAAAAATGGCAAGGGGGACCTTATGATGCGGGCCCTGGACGGGGACCGGATTTTTGTGTACACGGCCAATGGGGCCATGCTGTCCCAGGCTGGGAAAAAGGAAAACCAGCCCTTCCATACCCGGGATTCCATGCTGAAGCTGTCCCTGAAAACCTACCTCCAGGAAGCGGCAGAAAAAAAGCTGCCGGTGCTGGCAGCCAAGCTGGGAACCTTTGGCACCCAGCCAGGCTTCCATATTCGTCAGGAAGAAGAGGGCAAGCTGGCGGACCGGTACTTTTTTGCGGACCGCAAAAACCTGTATACCCTGAGCTTTCTCACTACGGCGGAGGAGAATCAGGCGCTCCAGCCGGCCATTGCCCAAATGCTGGATACCCTGAAGATTCCCACGCCCTATGAGCGGGTGACCATTCCGGGCAGCTCCCTGTCCTACGAAATCCCCTACGGGGGTGTGGATGAGCTGCAACTGAAGGAACCGGGAGACCCCCATATCCAAATGCAGATGCACGTAGATGATAAGCTGCTGACTGGGGTGATTTACCATCCCTTGCAGGAGGATTTGACCTACGCTGTGCTGCCGGAACGCTACGAGAATCTGGGAGAAGTGGACCGGAAAAACCTGTGCCGGGTGCTGACCCAGGGCCGGCAGGACCAGTGGGAAAGCCTGCACCCCGGGGTTCCGTTGGAAGAAAACACCACCTATTTTTCCCAAGCCGCAGGGCGAACCTGCCTGGTGGAAAAGACCCGGGGCGGCGGCGAAACCAGCCTGGGGTACCTGTTCCTGCTGGACGGAAAACTGCTGTCCCTGGACTACGTTGCCTTGGAAAATACCGATAATCAGGCCATCATCGACCACTCGGTCAACAGTTTACGCCTGGAGGGGGAGAGCGGCCGTCTGCAATAGGGCAATCAGGTCCTGCATGGCCTTGGTCAGGTACAGGGCCGGCCGGTGCGCCAGATACAGGGTACGGGTCAGGGACTGGGGTGCAAAATCGTAGAAATAGGCCGGTTGTTCCCGGTCCAGGGAAGGCAGGGCAATCCCTGGTACGAAAGTGAAACCCGCATTGTGGAGCACCAGTTTGTGGGCCAGCTCAATACTGTCTGTTTCTAAAATGACTTTGGGAGTAACCTGCCATTTTTCACAAAGTGCGTCGGCCATTTTCCGCATTCCCCGGCCGGGCTTTAGGAGAATCATGGGGGCGCCCTCCAAAAATCGCAAATCGCTGAGTACACCGGGTACGGTTCCCCGGTGTTTTTTGTTGGTCGGAAAGGAAGGGGGCGCTTCCAGGTAAATTTTGTCTGTAAGGATTTTGGTGTAGGCCAGTTCCGGCACATCGGTGAAATAGGTCAGGGCCAGTTCGATTTCTCCCCGCAGCAGGGCTGCGTCCAGCTTGCGGACCTGGGTTTCCGTCAGCAGCAGCTCCACCTTGGGGTATTTGGCCCGGAAGGTTTCCAAAATTTGGGGCAGCAGGTACTGGCCGGAAATGGCGGACAGCCCCAGGCGAATCTGGCCTTTTTGGGAATCCCGCATATCCTGGATTTCCCGGAGGACTTCCTGGTGCCGTTCCAGCATGGCTTGGCAGCAGGTCAGGTACACCTGTCCGGCCTGGGTCAGGGTAACCCCGCTTTGCCGCCGGATGAACAGCTCTGCCCCGGCTTCTGTTTCCAGGTCCCGGATGACCCGGCTCAGGGCGGGCTGGGAAATGAACAGCTGCCGGGCGGCCGTGGTGATATTCCCTGTCTGGGCGGTTTTTACAAAGTACTCCAGCTGTTTTTCGTTAAACATGGTTCCTCCTTCATAGGGCTTTGTTTTGCAAGAAACATAACATAAATACTATGGTAATATGATTATAATGGAATTTTACATTATTGTATAGGGGCGGTATACTAAAACCAGAAAGCAAGAGAAACAGGAGGAAAGAGCATGGCACATGTAAAGATTTTGGTTCCCTACGGAGCTGTTGGTTTGAACTGTTCGGACGAGGCTTTTGCCAATGGCCTGGCTCTGCAGCCGGATATTATCTGCTGCGACGCCGGGTCCACGGATTCTGGCCCCTACTACCTGGGGACGGGCAAGGGCAAGTATATGACGGCGGCGGTAAAGCGGGATTTGCGCCGGATGGTAAAAGGAGCCCATGCCCTGGGTGTGCCCATGGCCATTGGGTCAGCCGGAACCTGCGGCAGCAACGCCGGGGTGGATGAAGCGGTCCGCCTGATCCAGGAAATCTGCCAGGAAGAAAATATCCATGGCAAGAAAATCGTGAAAATCTACACGGAACAGGAGCCGGCCAAAATGGCAGCCTATTACAAGGCGGGCAAGGTCCAGGCCCTGGCCGGGGCTCCGGAAATTACCGCGGAGACCTTTGGGGAATGCGACCACATTGTGGCGCTCTCTGGAGCCGAACCCTTCCAAAAAGCCCTGGAAATGGGGGCGGACATCATTGTCTGCGGCCGCTCCACGGATACGGCCATTATGGCGTTCTATCCGCTGCTGAAGGGCTGCCACGAAGCCAGCTGCTGGCACGCCGCCAAAATTGCGGAATGCGGCGGCCTGTGCACTTCGGCCGGGCTGCAGGGCTGCGCCTTCCTGGAACTGGATGACAAGGGCTTCACCGTCCGGGCCATTGCTCCTGGAGCCACGGTAACGCCCTACTCCGTTTCCGCCCATTTGCTGTATGAGAATGCGGATCCCATCCATCTTACGGAACCAGGAATCCAGATTGATGCTTCCCATACCACCTACACTGCTGTGGATGAAAAGACCGTGCGGGTGGAAGGCACGGTACTGACCCACAAGCCCTATACCATGAAACTGGAAGGCTCCGGCGCCGTGGGCTATCAGACCATTTCCCTGGTGGGTATCCGGGACCGGGAAATCCTGAAGGATCCCCTGCGCTTTGTGGAAGCCATCCGCCAGGAAGGTACCTCTAAGCTGACCTCCATGGGGGTGGCAGCAGCGTCCTACCACATTAACCTGAAACCCTATGGCTATAACGCCGTATCCGGCCAGCCGGTAAAGGAAGGCTATGTGCCGGAAGAAATTGGCCTTTTGCTGACGGTAACGGCGGATACCCAGGAACTTGCCACCCAGGTGGCCAAGGCCTTTAACCCGCTCCTGCTCCACTACAACCTGTTCCCGGAGCGGCAGATGCCTTCCTTTGGCTTTGCCTTCTCCCCGGCAGAAATAGAGCGGGGCAAGATTTACGAATTTAAGCTGTACCACACGGTTTCCCTGGAGGACCCGCTGGAATTGGTCACCTTCCAGGAAACTGAGGCATAAAGGAGGATTCTATGGCTACTCTTGGAGAAACAGTAAGATATTTAAGAAGCAAAAATGCCGGCCCTTTCTGGCTGACCGTGGATGCCTTCTGCTGCAGCAAGGAGGATACGGACCGGGTGGCAGATTGCTTTACCCGGAATCGGGAAACCATTGCCAAGATGTTTGCGGTAACCCCGGACCTAATCAAAATTTTTGCCCTGCCGGAGATTCAGGTGGTGAAATTGAGTTTTCCCCGCCGGCCGGTGGAAGGTTCCCGGGATGAACGGGATATGCACGGCGGCCAGCAGTATGTAAGCCTATTGGATTTGGAAGTCTAAACAACTAGTGATAAAAAACGGGAGTTTCTATAAAAACTTCCGTTTTTTTGTGCCTTCAAAAAGAATTTTCCCATTGGCGAGGAATTGCCGTATAATGGAAATATGATATGCAAGCAAGGTATCTGAAAAATATGCTACGGGAGGCGCTGGTATGGAGCAGGAACAACTGCAAAAGAATATTGAAACGGCGGCGGATTGGGTGAGCCAATCCCATAACATTGTGTTTTTTGGAGGCGCCGGAGTTTCCACGGAAAGCGGTATTCCGGATTTCCGCAGTGTGGATGGACTGTACAACCAGAAATATGCCTATCCTCCAGAAACCATTTTGAGCCATACTTTTTTTCAGGAACATACAGAGGAATTTTATCGGTTTTACCAGGATAAGATGCTGGCCCTGGAGGCCAAACCCAATGCAGCCCACCTGAAGCTGGCCCAGTGGGAGAAAAACGGGCGGCTCAAGGCTGTGATTACCCAAAATATCGATGGTCTGCACCAGGCAGCGGGCAGCCAAAATGTGCTGGAACTTCACGGCAGTGTCCACCGGAACTACTGTACCAAATGCGGCAAATTCTTTGATGCCCACTATATGAAGGCGGCCCAGGGAGTGCCTTACTGTGATGCCTGCGGCGGGCTAATCAAGCCGGATGTGGTGCTCTACGAGGAAGGACTGGATATGGACGTGCTGGAAAAGGCTGTGGCCTATATTGCCCAGGCAGACGTCCTGATTGTAGGCGGTACCTCGCTGGTGGTGTATCCGGCAGCTGGGCTGATCCGCTATTACAAGGGGCATAAGCTGATCCTGATCAACAAAGGCAGTACGTCCTACGACAGTACGGCCAACCTGATTATTCCCGCCAGCATTGGGAAAGTCCTGTCCGCACTGCCGGAATAGGTGATTTTTCCTAGGCTTTTGTGCTATAATGGGAGAAATGACGCAATTATTTTGGGGGTATAACTATGCTAGATTTGAAATTTGTTCGGGAAAATACGGACAAAGTACTTCAAGCCATCAAAAATCGTCAATCGAAGATGGACTTGGACGAATTCAAACAATTGGATCAAGAGCGCAGAGACCTGCTGCAGGAAGTAGAAGCTGACAAGAGCCAGCGGAATACGGTCAGCGCCCAGATCAGCCAAATGAAGAAAAACGGAGAAGATGCTACGGAGAAAATCCTGGCCATGCGCGCTTTGGGTGACAAAATCTCCGAAGGCGATAAAAAGCTGAAGGATGTGGAATCCCGTCTGCACGCCATTATGCTGACCATTCCCAATATGCCTGCAGCAGATGTTCCGGTAGGCAAGGACGATAGTGAAAACCCCGAAGTGCGGAAATGGGGCGAACTGCCGAAATACGATTTTGAACCGAAAAACCACTGGGAAATTGGCGAAAACCTGGGCATCCTGGATGCTGAACGGGCTGCCAAGGTTTCCGGTGCCCGGTTCTATTACTATATGGGTGCCGGTGCCCATCTGGAACGTGCGGTCTACAACTTCATGCTGGACCAGCATACCCAGAAGGACGGCTATACGGAAGTGATTCCTCCGTACATTGTCAGCGCCGCTACCATGACGGGTACGGGCCAACTGCCGAAATTCAAGGAAGATATGTACAAGGTGGAAAACCAGGATATGTACCTGATTCCTACCGCCGAAGTACCTTTGACCAACTACTACCGGGACGAAATCATTGATGGGTCCAAGCTTCCCATCTACGTAACGGCACTGACCCCCTGCTTCCGGGCTGAAGCCGGTTCTGCCGGCCGGGATACCCGGGGCCTGATTCGTCAGCACCAGTTCCACAAGGTAGAAATGGTGAAATATACCACTCCGGAAAGCAGCTATGACGAGCTGGAAAAACTCACCAATGATGCTGAGCGGATCCTCCAAGCCCTGAAACTGCCGTACCATGTGGTTTGCCTGTGCACCGGCGATCTGGGCTTCTCCGCTGCCAAGACCTACGATATTGAAGTTTGGTTCCCTGCCCAGGGCAAATACCGGGAAATCTCTTCCTGCTCCAACACGGAAGACTTCCAGGCCAGACGAGCCAATATCCGCTTCCGTCGGGACAGCAAGTCCAAACCGGAATACGTACATACCCTGAACGGCTCCGGGCTGGCAGTAGGCCGTACCGTAGCTGCCATTTTGGAAAACTACCAGCAGGCCGATGGTTCTGTGGTGGTGCCGGAAGTGCTGCGTCCGTACATGGGCTGCGACGTCATTAAGGGTATCTGAGCAAAAATTTTCTAATTGGATAAATATACAGCGTCTGCCTTCCGGGGCAGGCGCTGTTTTTTCTTCTAGGGGAGGTAGGACGCCCTCGGAGTTCTTCTTATGCGCTATTTCGAGGAATTTACGCATTTAAGGGTATTAAGTGACTTAAAAATGAACTATGCATATTTTTCGTGAAACTCCTTTAAAGTCCTCAAAACTCCTTTGTTTTCCTCAATTTTCCTCTTGTACTTTCCCTGATTTGCTGTATAATGATAACGAAATTTGCACAGGCCCTGCTGGGCCAAAGGGGGATGTTACATGAACGAACAAAGTTTTTTCCAATTGTCCCAAGAAGCCGTAACCAGTCTGGCAGAACGTTTTGAGACTCCGCTGCTGGTGCTTTCCCTGGACCAGGTGGAGAAAAACTATGATCTGCTGCAGGCTCATATTCCGCAGCTAAAAATTCATTATGCCATGAAAGCCAATCCGGATCTGCGGATCCTGGAATTGCTGATCAATAAAGGCTCCAGTTTTGACGTAGCTAGTGACGGGGAAATCCGCACCCTTTCCCAATTGGGCGTGGCCGGGGACCGGATGATCTACGCCAACCCCATTAAGATTGATGCCGGTTTTAAGGCCTGTGCCGATGCCGGTGTAACCCATATGACCTTTGACAGTGAATCGGAAATCCAAAAGATTGCCCAGCATTGCCCGGGAGCCACGGTTCTCCTGCGGCTGCGCATCGATAACCCCAAGGCCCATGTGGACCTGAACAAGAAATTTGGCGCACCCCTGGAAAAGGCGCTGGACCTGATGCTGAAGGCCCAGGCTGCGGGCCTGGATATGGCCGGGGTGGCCTTCCATGTGGGCAGCCAGACGGTGGTGGCGGATCCCTATCTGCTGGCCCTGGATATTACCAAAAAACTCATGCAGCAGGCCCGGGCCAAGGGTCTTACCATGCGCATTTTGGATATTGGCGGAGGTATGCCCATTCCGGAAACCGGCGTCCACTACAACCTGTCCGCTCTGCTGGACCAGATAGCAGCCCGGCTAAATGAAGACTTCTCCGACCTGGAAATCTGGGCCGAACCGGGCCGGTACCTGTGCGGTACGGCCATGAACCTGATTACCCGGGTTATCGGCGTCAATGAACGCAATGGCCAGACCTGGTATTTCCTGGACGACGGCATTTACGGCACGTTTTCCGGGGTAATCTTTGACCAATGGGATTTCAAACTGATCAGCTTCAAAAACAGCGGAAAAAAGATTCCGGCTACTTTTGCCGGCCCCAGCTGTGACTCCCTGGATATTATGTTCCGGGGAAAGCTGACGGAACCCCTGGAAGTGGGGGATCTGCTGCTGGTGCCGGTATGCGGGGCGTATACTTCTGCTTCCGCCACCACCTTCAATGGCTTTAAGAAAGCCCGGATTGTGGTCTGGGAAGAAGTCCAGGCGGAGCTGGGCCTGGAAAAAATGCAGCTGGCGGTATAAGCTTTCCCCTAGAGCCCTTTTTGCCGAAGTATCCGGCAGAAAGGGCTTTTTGTTTTCGGGTTTCTTTTGAGGCTTTGCCATTCTTGTGTTACAATAGTAGCATCTGTATCGGAGATCAATCATAACAGATAGAAATAAGGAGAGATGATTCATGAGTTCTACCAATTTGGAAATGGGTATTGTAGGGTTGCCCAACGTAGGAAAAAGTACACTATTCAATGCCATTACCAAGGCAGGTGCTGAAGCAGCCAACTACCCGTTCTGTACCATAGAGCCCAACGTAGGGGTGGTGGACGTACCGGATGCGCGCCTGAAGGTGCTCAGCGAGATGTTCCATTCCAAGAAGATTGTGCCTGCCGGCATGCGTTTTGTGGATATTGCCGGGCTGGTGAAAGGTGCATCCAAGGGAGAAGGCCTGGGCAACAAGTTCCTGTCCCACATCCGGCAGACGGACGCCATTGCTGAAGTGGTGCGCTGCTTTGAAGACGGAAACATTACCCACGTGGAAGGTTCCATTGACCCGGTCCGGGACGTGGAAATCATCAATACGGAGCTGTGCCTGGCGGACCTGGATTCCGTGGACAAGCAATTGGTGAAGGTTCAGAAGCTGATGAAATCCGGGGACAAGAAAGCCGCTGCCCGGGCAGAAGTGCTGAAAAAGATTTCTGCCGGCCTGGGCGACGCCGTGCCTGCCCGCCGGATGGAACTCACCGAGGACGAAAAGGACGCGGTAAAGGAACTGGATCTTTTGACCCTGAAGCCCATTCTGTACGTAGCCAATGTGTCCGAGGAAGAAGCGGCTGATGCTTCCGGCAATCCCTATGTGAAAGCCCTGGAAGATTATGCGGCCCAGGAACATGCCCAGGTTATCGTGATTTCTGCCAAGGTGGAAGAAGAAATTGCCGAACTGCCGGAAGCGGAAGCCAAGGAATACCTGGAAATGGAAGGGCTGACGGAAGCAGGTCTGGACCGGCTGATCAAAGCCGGCTTTAAGCTGCTGGGCTTACAGACTTTCCTTACCGCCGGGGAAATGGAATCCCGGGCCTGGACCATTGTCCAGGGCTCTACCGCTCCCCAGGCTGCTGGTAAGATTCATTCCGATTTTGAAAAAGGGTTTATTCGGGCGGAAATCGTCTCCTACGAGGATCTGGTTAAATGCGGTTCCAAACAGGCTGCCAAGGAAAAAGGCCTGGTACGGCTGGAAGGCAAGGACTACATCATGCAGGATGGGGACGTGGTGGAATTCCGCTTTAACGTATAAGGGAGATGACAACCATGCTGTATGATACCCATACCCATGCCGACTATTCCTGTGATGCAGAGATGACCCTGCCCCAGGCCATCGAACGGGCCAAGGCGTTAAATATCGGGCTCATTCTGACGGAGCACTGGGACCGGTATTACCCCACCAATCCGGAAATGTTCCTGTTCGATATTGACGATTATTTCCGGAAGAATACCCCCTACCGGACGGAACAGATTTTGCTGGGCATCGAAGTGGGCCTTCAGCCCCAGGCCATTGAGGAAGACCGGAAAATGACCGCCGCCCATCCCTTTGACGAGGTGGTGGGGTCCATGCACTGCTTTTTGGGGAAGGATATGTACGAACCTTCCACCTATGAGGGAATGACCAAGGAGCAGGCCGTCCGGGATTATCTGGAAGACTCCGTGCGCTGCCTAGAGCTGCACCCGGATTTTGATTCCTACGGCCATTTGGACTATATCTGCCGGTATATGCCCTACCCGGATCCCAATCTGTATTACAAGGACAATCCGGAGCTGTGGGATAAGGTTTTCACCCTGCTGATTGAGCAGGACAAGGCCCTGGAAATCAACACCCGGCGTCTGGGCAACCCCCAGGTGATTCCGCCCTTGCAGGAGCTGTACAACCGGTTTGCCCAGCTGGGGGGCCGCTACGCTACCTTGGGCAGCGATGCCCATTATCCGGAGCACGTAGGCCGGGATTTGGCGGTGGGCAAGGCCATTGCCGATGCGGCAGGTTTGCAGCTGGTATACTACAAAGAACGGAAACGGCAGCTTTGCCAAGAATAAAAGCAGCAGGGGCCTTCGGGTCCCTGTTTTTTTCTGCCATTTTTGGCTGCTGCCATACAATTGTCACGGCTCCTTGCTTGTTTTACGGGGCCTAGCCTGATATAATACACTAGTATCATCCTGTTTAAAAGGTGGGGAAGTGTATGGGCCGTATGCGGCTGGGAATTTTTGGCGGGACCTTTGACCCGATCCATAAGGGACATCTGGCAATTGCTGAAGCCATGCAGCAGCAGCTGAAGCTGGACCGAATCCTGTTTATCCCGGATTACCTGCCGCCCCACAAATTGCAGCAGCAGTGTTCCCCTTCGCCGGATCGCCTGGCCATGACCCTATTAGGGATTCAGGGGCATCCGCTTTTTACGGTTTCGGACCGGGAGCTGCGCCGGCGGGGCGTTTCCTATACGGTGGACACCCTGCACCAGCTGTACCGCCGTTACCATAGGTATTATGACCTGTACTTTCTCATTGGGGCGGATTCCGCCGAACAGCTGCCTACCTGGCACCGGATTCGGGAGGCCATGCGCTGCAGCATTTTTGCGGCAGCGGCCCGGCCTGGTTTTGCCCCTTACAAGGAAAAGGTGACGAGAGCGCTGGCCCGGCAGGGCCTTACCCGGCTTGTGTGGGTGGATACGCCGGAAATCGATATTTCTTCAACCCAGATCCGCCAGCGGGTCCGGGCAGGACAAGCCATTGGGGACCTGGTTCCCCAGGCAGTAGCCGATTACATCAGACAAAGAGAGCTCTACCAGGGGTAGGGGTCTCTGTCTTTCTTTATAAGGAAGTGAGGGCAATATGGAACTGGAAGAAATGAAGCGGCGGCTGGCAAAAGAGCTGCCGGAAAAACGGTTTAAACATAGTGTGGCAGTTTGTGAAACCGCCATCCGCCTGGCCCGGATTCACGGGGTGGACGAAAAGAAGGCCGCCATTGCCGGCCTGATCCATGACAGCGGGCGGCAGATTCCCACCCGGGATTTTATCGCCAAGGCTGAAGAACTGGGCATTGACCTGGACGAAATTGAACGCTGTCAGCCCATCCTGATCCATTCCAAACTGGGCAAATACTACGCCCAGCACGAATTTGGGGTAACGGATCCGGATATTTTGAATGCCATCCGGTACCATACCACAGGCGCTGCCCATATGAGCCCCCTGTGCATGGTCATCTACCTGGCGGATTTATTGGAGCCGGCCCGGGATTTCCCCAAAGTGGAGGAAATGCGGAAAATGGCCAAAAAGAGCTTGGAAACTACCATGCTGGCGGCCTACGCCAATACCATGGAATACCTGCTGGGTTCCCAGCTGCTGATTCACCCGGACTGCCTGGCCGGCTACAACGAACTGGCCATCCAGCTGAAAAAACCAAAGAATAACAGGAGTTGACTATGACAGAAGAGAACAATGCTGGCAAGCCGCATTACAAGAAGCGGCTGCGTAAAGGGCGATTGTTTTTTTGCCTTGTTCTGATTCTGGCCCTTTTTGGCAGCTGTTTTGCTGCCGGCATGAGAATCTACAACCGCTTTTTTCGGACCGATCCAGTGGCGGTGCAGACAGAAAAGGAAGACCACCTGTCCGAGGAAGCCTTTTCTGAACGCATCAACCTGCTGCTTTTGGGTACGGATGATGGGGACAGCGAAGACTTTGACAAGAATGCCCCCAAGCGGACGGATGCCATGCTGCTGGTGAGCTTTGACCCGGCGAGGAACCGGGTGTCCGTGCTGAGCCTGCCCCGGGATACCCGGGTGCATATTCCCGGCCACAGCGGCTATGATAAAATCAACGCCGCCTATGCCTACGGCGGGGTGAAGCTGGCCAAGCAGACGGTTTCCAACCTGCTCCAGGTGCCCATCGATTTTTATATGCAGGTGGACTGGCAGGGCTTTATCAAAGTGGTGGATATGCTGGGCGGTGTGGACCTGGACGTGGAAAAGAATATGAACTACGAGGATCCCTATGCGGACCTGGAAATCCACCTGAACAAGGGCTTCCAGCACCTGGACGGGAAAAAGGCCGGGGAGTATGTGCGGTTCCGGCATGACGAAATGGGCGATATTGGCCGGGTGGAGCGGCAGCAGAAGTTCCTGAAGGCCCTGTCCAAGCAGGCCTTTACCATGGGCAACATGATGAAGATGCCCATGCTGATTTCCACGGCTACCCGCTACGTCCATACGGATATGGATTTCCTCAGCATGGTGAAGGCAGCCAACTGTCTGAGAATGTTTGGCGAAAACGGGGTCCAGTCTGCCAGTCTGGAAGGCGATTTTGCCACCATTGGCGGGGTGAGCTATTGGGTGACTACCCGGAGCAAGATTGGGGCAACCCTGGATGAACTGAAAATCCCTCATAAGCGGATTACTGAAGATTAATGTGATGATGGATGCGAGAAGTGAAGTAAGGAGTGATTGTATGACAGAAAAAGAATTGGCCAACAAGATTGCGGCAGCTGCTGCAGACAAAAAAGCACAGGATATCCTGCTGCTGAACATGACCGGAATTTCCCCGGTAACGGATTATTTCATGATCTGTTCCGCTTCCAGCACCACCCAGGTGCGGGCCATTGCGGACAATATTGAGGACAAGCTGGCCGAACAGGGCCGCCTGCCCATGCATAAGGAAGGCTATGCCGAAGGCAGCTGGATTCTGCTGGATTACGGCGACTGCGTAGCCCATATTTTCCGGGAAGCAGAACGGAATTTCTACAACCTGGAACAGCTGTGGGCAGATGCTCCCAGCGAAAGTTATACGGAGACAGAAGCATGATGAACAAGAAAGAACCCGTAACGGTCAAGACCGTTGGCCGCTACCGGGTAGGTGATGTATGCGAAATGAAGGCCGTGCGGATTGGCGAAGCCGGCGCATTTCTGGATGCAGGCACCGGCAATACCTCCGACGATATCCTGCTGCATAAGCACCAGCAGACGGCTCCGGTTAAGGCCGGAGATGTGGTAAAGGTGTATTTGTACCTGGATACCAAGGGGAGAATGACCGCCAGCATGAAGCTTCCCAAAATGCGGGAAGGCCAGCTGGGGTACGTGAAGGTCCTGTCCGTAACCCGGAAGGGCGGCTTTGTGGACATTGGGGCTGAACGGGGCATTTTCCTGCCCTACAGCGAAATGCGGGGCCATGTGTCTCCGGGGCAGCTGGTGTGGGTAAAACTGTACCGGGACAAAAGCGGCCGGCAGGCCGTTACCATGCGGGTGGAAGACGACATGATTCGGGCTTCCGTGCCTGCCAAGGACGTAAAAGTTGGGGACCAGCTCACCGGGACGGTGTACAACATCCTGCCGGAAGGGTTCTTCCTGTTGACGGAACGGCGGTACCTGGCCTTCATCCACCGGGATGAGGTGCCGGGGGGGCGGCTGGACTTTGGCCAAAAGGTTACCGGCCGGGTTACCTTCGTCCGGGAGGACGGACGGGTGGACATGTCACTGCGGGAAGTTAAGGAAAAGGCCATGGTAACGGACAGTGAACGGATCCTGGCCCTTTTGGAAAAACGCCAGGGAACCATGCCTTACACGGACGATACGCCGCCGGAAATTATCCAGGCTGCCTTCTCTATTTCCAAAGCTGCCTTCAAGCGGGCTCTGGGCCGGCTGATGAAGGAAGGCAAGGTAAAGCAGGAGAATGGCTGGACCACGCTGATTCAGCCAGATTCTAAAAAATAGGCTTGACAAAAAACGAAAGTGCATTGTATAATAAGCAAGTCGTTGGGGGCATAGCTCAGCTGGGAGAGCGCTTGCATGGCATGCAAGAGGTCAGGAGTTCGATCCTCCTTGTCTCCACCAATGAAAAAATCAGGGTGCTGTGAATGATCACAGCACCTTTTTTGTACCAGAAAAAGTCCGGGGCATCCCGGCATCTGTAAGGAAAGAAGGGATACCATGTGGAAGCGTATTGCTCTTTTGGCAGCGGCTCTTTTGGTGATTGCCGGCAGCCTGGCCTTTGCCGCTGAACGGACTAGCCGCAAACCCGTTGTGGTGGTGTTGTACCAGAACCATGCGGAAACCGATTACAATAAGGCTATCGACAAGAAGTTTATGAAAAACTTCAAGGCGGCCCTGCCAGCATCTACCTACGTGTGGGTGGATGGGAAAAACGTGATGAAAAAGCTTCAGGAACAGGGCATCGACGATATCTACACCGCTGAGCGCAGCGACATTATCCGGGCCCTGGGCAATGAACCGGTGGATTACGTGCTTTACGCGGAAGCCCAGCCCTTCATTCGGAAGGAAAAAAGCTCCTGGTTCAGCCACGGTATTGAAATGACCACCCAGGTTCCCTTTAAGATTGTAGACGTGGCCGGGGACAAGTACCTGTACAGCGGCCGGCTGTCCATCAAGGCGGACAGCACCACCTTTATTGGCGGCATAGGCAACCGGGGTGTGGTCATGGAAGCGGTGGACAAGGCCAATCAAAGAATCAGTGAGATTATCGCCCAGCGCATGCCCAAAACGGTTACCTCCGGAGAAAAAAGCCGCAGCCGGGCAGCAGCCCGTCAGGCAGCCCTCCAGGAGATGCCCCTGGAAGTCGTAGAATAACAATATAAGAAAAAGAGAGAATTCCTAGTAAACATTAGGCAATTCTCTCTTTTCTTTTGGAGAATTATATAGTAAGATTATAGGAAATAGCAAGGCTGTTTGGCAGCCTAAGGGAGGCATTATGAAAATTTCAACTAAAGGGCGGTATGCCCTGCGCCTGATGATTGACCTGGCGCTCAACGGCACAGATTCGTATGTCCCTATCAAAAGTGTCTCACAGCGGCAGGAAATCTCAGAAAAATATCTGGAACAGATTATCACCCAACTGTCCCGGGCAAAATTGGTAAAAAGCGCCCGGGGGGCCCAAGGCGGCTACCGCCTGGTGCGGGAACCCAAGGACTATACGGCAGGAGAAATCATCCGGGCGGTGGAAGGTTCCCTGGCGCCGGTGGCTTGTCTGGAACCGGGCCACGAAATTTGCAGCCGGGCAGAGCAATGTGTTACCCTGGACCTGTGGAAAGAGATTCAGGATGCAGTGGACACCATTGTGGACCATACCACGTTGGCAGACCTGGTAGAAAAACAGAAGCAGAAATTGCAGAAAATGGCAGCAGCCCAAGGCTAATCCCTTGCGCTGCTGTTTTTTTCGTATTATAATAGGGCTCATGGGGCATTAGCTCAGCTGGGAGAGCGCAAGGTTCGCAATCTTGAGGCCAGGAGTTCGATCCTCCTATGCTCCACCAATTTGGGTGGCAAGATCCGTTTCCGAGGGAAGCGGATTTTTTTATTTGGCCTAAAGCTGCTTGGAACTTCCTGGGGAAATTTTTAAAAATGTTGTAAAAACAACGTACTTTCCCCCTGGAGTCTGTTAAGCTACAGTCAAAAGGGCAGGGCGGCAGCCTCCACGGGGAAGCGGTCCTGCTGACCAGGAAAGAAACAGGGGAGTGTTATTATGAAATTTAAAGTCAATGAAAATTGTATCGGCTGCGGTCTTTGTGAAGGAACCTGTCCCGCCGTTTTCCATATGACGGATGCAGGTGTGGCTGAGGCCATTCCGGATGCCGTACCGGCAGATCAGGAAGGGGCTGCCCAGGATGCCATGAACGGCTGTCCTGCTGGGGCCATTGAACAAGTGGACTAAGGGGAAACCCAACCGCATACCCGGGCAGAAAGCAGTTTTCCGCCCCAGGGGCTTGGAGCTTTGCGCTCCCGGCCCCTTTTTCTTGTGCTGGAGGGCGGCATTAGGTATAATAAGAGAAACCAAGGTTGGTTAGCAAATAAGAGGAGAAAAGACACATGCTTACATTGGACGAATTATATAAGGAAATGCTGAAGCGGGCCGCCGAAGGCAAGGATCCCAAAAAGGTGGACAACGGGGATCCCCGGATGATTGCCTGCCTGGCCCATCCTGAAAATACCCCGGTGGTTTGGCGGACCAAGCCCTGCCTGTGCCCTCCGGAGGAGCAGGACAAATGTACGGACCGCTGCACCTGGGGCGCTTTGGAAAAGGGCCCGGACGGCGTTCAGGTCAACGATGACAAATGCGTGGGCTGTGAAGCCTGTGTGGACGCCTGCAAGCTGGAAGCCCTGAAAACCAAAAAGGACATCATTCCGGTGGTGGAAGCCCTGAAAAAGGCTACGACCCCCATTTATGCCCTGGTGGCACCGGCTTTTTCCGGCCAGTTTGGTCCGGACGTTTCCCCGGGCAAGCTGCGCACGGCCTTAAAGATCCTGGGCTTTTCCGGGATGCTGGAAGTGGCGGTATTTGCGGATATCCTGACGCTGAAGGAAGCCTTGGAATTTGACAAGAAAATCAAAAGTGAGGACGACTTCCAGCTGACCAGCTGCTGCTGCCCTATGTGGATTGCCATGATCAAGCGGCTGTACCACCAGCTGCTGCCCAATGTGCCCGGTTCTGTTTCTCCCATGATTGCCGGGGGCCGGACCATTAAGGTGCTCCATCCCGATGCCATTACGGTATTTATTGGACCCTGCATGGCCAAAAAAGCGGAAATGAAGGAACCCGACCTGAAGGGCGCCATTGACTACGTGCTTACCTACGAGGAACTCCGGGATCTGTTCTCCACTACGGAACTGGATCTGGCCAGCCTGCCGGAAGAAGATGTACCCCATGCTTCCCGGGCGGGCATCTGCTATGCCTTTGCCGGCGGGGTGGCGGAAGCGGTATCCCGTACGGTCCATCAGCTGAACCCCAACCGGAAAATCCAGATCAAGACCCGCCGGGCCGACAGTGTGCCGGAATGCCGGGCCATGATTGACGATATCTTGAAGGGCAACCGGGAAGGAAACTTCTTTGAAGGTATGGGCTGCAAGGGCGGCTGCGTAGGCGGCCCCAAGGCTCTTATCAGCAAGGAAGAAGGCAAGGCCAATGTGGAAGCCTATGGGCGCCAGGCCATGGCCAAGACTCCCGGGGATAATCCCTACGTGATTGAGCTTTTGAAAAAATTGGGTTTCCCCACAGTAGAGGAATTCCTGACCAAGAGCGATTTGTTTGACCGGAAAATGGACTAAGCAAAAGCACCTGCTGGCGAAAGCCGGCAGGTGCTTTTTTGGGCTGCGTCCGTGGGGACTACCTGGTTTTATTTGTGGGCGGCCTGGACCGTCCGGACCAGGCCTTTCAGCCAGTCCTGGTGACCGATGTTCATGGTGTCGGGTTCGGAGTTGTGGAGCTCTTTGGCGGGTTCGCCTTTTTGGGATTCCTGGGTCAGGATCCGCACCCGGTTTTGGGGCAGGTCTTCAATAAGCCAGGCGTGGATTACATCCAGGCGATGGGCGGCATCCCCTTCAGCCCAGCCATGCCAGGCCAGACGGCCGGGCTGCCCCTCACTGGGAGCAGCGAATTCGACGATTTCCGCCTCAATGGGGAACCCGAAGGTCTTAAAGGAGAAGCGGGTATGGGGGGACAGGAGAGGGCCGGCTTCATTGTAAAAGTGGACGTCGGAAGCGTTTTTGTAGTAGCTGTTCCACAGACTGGTATCCAACAGGGTGGAGAAGACTTCCGCAGCGGTAAGATTTTGGACGATGACCTCGTTGGAAGCAAAGTTGTCCGTGGTGCCGGGCAGGTAGTCCTGGGGCCATTGAATTTCATGCAGCATAATAATTTCCTCCTTATAGGGCAGCCCAGGGGGCTGTAGGTTTTCTGGAAGTATCATAGCGCAAAACTTTATAAAAATGAAGAATGCACTTTTTTGTATGATAGTACCTAAAAAGATACTATAGAAAAAGGAATAATTGACAACAACTATTTTTTTATGCTACAATTTTAACAATTTGAAAGGAACCGAAAGAGTCTTTTCAAAGCAATTTTTAGGACCACCTTCCTGGAAGGTTAAGGCCATACGGACAGCCGGGTCCACTGCCGATTTTGGCGGCAACTGGTTTGCAGCCTTATTGATTGAGTTGAAAGCTCAAATTTTATAAGTTGGTTACTTCATAACCGCAATGCGTCTGTGCGCAGACTTGTGAAACGGTCAATAAGAGTAGTAAAAGTTGAATTGCTATATAGACTCTGATCTCCGTCCTGAAACCGATTGAATTTGCAGGGACTCTGTCTTTCGTAAATTTTTTGCTGCAGGAAATTCACGCAAGCTGCCAAGGGGGCAGCTTGCTTTTTTGTTTTGAGGAAATACCAGGGGAGGGAAAACATGTTGGAAAAAAAGACTAAGTTGGATCAGAATCGGGCGCCCATTTACGAAGCCCTGGAACGCTTTCGAAAAATGCGGGTGGTTCCCTTTGATGTACCTGGCCACAAGCGGGGCCGGGGCAATCCGGAACTGACGGAATTTCTGGGAGAAAAGTGTGTTGGGGTGGATGTAAACAGTATGAAGCCCTTGGACAACCTGTGTCATCCGGTTTCCGTCATCCGGGAAGCGGAAAAGCTGGCTGCCGATGCCTTCGGAGCAGCCCAGGCTTTCCTGATGGTGGGCGGTACCACCAGCGCGGTGCAGTCCATGATTCTCTCCACCTGTAAACGGGGGGATAAGATTATCCTGCCCCGAAATGTCCATAAAAGTATGCTGAACGCCCTGGTGCTGTGCGGGGCTATTCCGGTGTACGTAAATCCAGATGTGGATGTGCGGCTGGGCATCAGCCTGGGCATGAAGCGGGAAGCGGTGGCCAAGGCCATCCAGGAAAATCCCGATGCAGTGGCCGTGGTGGTGAACAACCCCACCTATTACGGCATTTGCAGCGACCTGAGAGCCATTGTGGATATGGCCCACAAGGCGGGGATGCTGTGCCTGGTGGATGAAGCCCACGGCACCCACTTTTATTTTGGCAGCGGCCTGCCGGTGTCCGGCATGGCAGCCGGGGCCGATATGGCAGCCATTTCCATGCACAAAAGCGGCGGCAGCCTGACCCAGTCCAGCTTCCTTTTGACCGGGCCCAAGGTGCATGCCGGCTATGTGCGGCAGATCATCAACCTGACCCAGACCACCTCCGGCAGTTACCTGCTTATGTCCAGCCTGGATATCAGCCGTCGCCGGCTGGCCCTGAAGGGCAAGGAAATCTTCCACAAGGTGGTGGATATGGCGGAATACGCCCGGCAGGAAATCAACCAGATTGGCGGCTACTATGCTTTTGGCCGGGAATTGATGAACGGCAATTCGGTTTTTGACTTTGACAGCACCAAGCTGAGCATCCATACCCTGGATATTGGCCTGGCAGGCATCGAAGTGTACGATATTCTCCGGGACGAGTACGATATCCAGATAGAGTTTGGGGATATCGGCAACATCCTGGCCTACCTGTCCATGGGGGACCGAATCCAGGAATTGGAACGGCTGGTCAGCGCCCTGGCGGAAATCCGCCGCCGCTACCAGAAGGATCCTAACGGCATGCTGAGCCAGGAATATGTGGAGCCGGTGGTGGTGATGAGCCCCCAGGAAGCGTTCTACGCCCCCAAGGAAAGCCTGCCTTTGGAAAAATGCGAAGGGCGGGTGTGCAGCGAATTTGTGATGTGCTATCCTCCGGGCATTCCTCTCTTGGCCCCTGGAGAAAAAATTACAGGAGAAATCCTGCGGCATATTGAGTACGCCAAAGAGAAGGGCTGCAGCATGACCGGGTCTGAAGATCCGGAGCTGAAGCACCTGAATGTACTGGCCTAAGCCAGAAGGAGCGCAATTATGGAAATGTGGTTTAGCGAATTTCATACCCCGGACGTGAAGCACAGCATCCGGGTCAACCGTCACCTGTTTTCCAAGCAGAGTGATTTTCAGCGAATCGATATTTTTGAAACCCCGGAATTTGGCCGGGTACTGACCCTGGACGGAAACGTGATGCTCACCGAACGGGACGAATTTATTTACGATGAAATGATTACCCACGTGCCCATGGCGGTGCACAAGGGCATCAAGGATATCATGGTCATCGGCGCCGGGGACGGGGGCGTGGTCCGGGAACTGACCCGCTACGACCGGGTGCAGAAGATTGACCTGGTGGAAATGGATCCCATGGTGGTGGAAGCCTGCCGGAACTACCTGCCGGGCAACGCCTGCCGGATGGATGACCGCCGGGTGCATATCTATTTTGAAAATGCCCTGAAATTCATCCGCCACTGCGAAAATTCCTACGACCTGATTATTGTGGATTCCACGGACCCCTTTGGCCCGTCGGAAGGGCTGTTTACCCGGGAATTTTACGGCAGCTGCTACAACGCCCTTCGGGAGGACGGCATTATGGTCAACCAGCAGGGCAGTCCCTTCTACAAGGAAGATGCCATTGCCATGCAGCGGAGCCACCAGCGGATTGTCAGCACCTTCCCCATCAGCAAGGTGTACCAGGCCCATATCCCCACCTATGCAGCCGGCTACTGGACCTTTGGCTTTGCCAGCAAGAAGTACCATCCCATCAAT
The DNA here is from genome assembly GCF_003472805.1 of Acidaminococcus sp. AM05-11. NCBI lineage: Bacteria > Bacillati > Bacillota > Negativicutes > Acidaminococcales > Acidaminococcaceae > Acidaminococcus > Acidaminococcus sp. AM05-11. Next base: position 202,031 of record NZ_QRMX01000001.1, read on the forward strand.
GACCTGGATGCCCCGGCCTGGGAAGCCCTGAACATGCACACCCGGTACTATACCACCCGGCTGCACGTAGGCGCATTTTGGCTGCCGGCCTTCCTGGAGGAAATGCTGCAGGAGGTGGAGAATAAAGATGCTGAAGACTAATGTAGAAACCTTCCTGGCCTGTGATACGCCCTATGAAGAAGCCAGAATCGTCCTGTTTGGGGCACCCTTTGACTCTACCACCAGCTTTCGGCCCGGCGCCCGCTTTGGTTCTGCGGCTATCCGCCACGAAAGCTTTGGGCTGGAAACCTACAGCCCCTACCAGGACGCGGACCTGGAAGACTGCAAGGTCTTTGACAGCGGGGACCTGGAATTATGCTTTGGCAGTTCCGAAGCGGCGCTGAAAGATATTGAGGACCGGACTCGGACCATTGTCCAGGACGGGAAACTGCCCTTTATGCTGGGCGGGGAACATCTGGTGACGTTAGGAGCTTTCCGGGCCGTACAGGAAAAGTATCCGGAGCTGCATATCATTCATTTTGATGCCCATACGGACCTGCGGGAGGATTATCTGGGGGCAAAACTCAGCCATGCCTGTGTAATCCGCCGCTGTTATGATATGATAGGAGATGGAAGAATCCATCAGTTTGCCATTCGCAGCGGGGAACGCTCCGAGTGGGTTTTTGCCAGGGAACATACGGACCTGCATCCTTTCAGCTTCGGCGGTTTGGAAAAACTGGTCCGGGAACTGGAACAAAGCCAGGTGCCGGTGTATTTCACCATCGACCTGGACTGCCTGGATCCTTCGGTGTTCTGGGGAACCGGTACGCCGGAAGCCGGCGGGGTCAGCTTTATGCAGCTGCTGAATGCCCTGCGGCTGGTAAGCCGGACCCGGGTAGTAGGCTGTGATGTCAACGAATTGGCACCCATGCTGGATGCCAGCGGGGCTTCCACGGCAGTGGCCTGCAAAGTGGTGCGGGAACTGCTGCTGGCCCTGGAAAAAAAGAATCTGAAATAAGCAGGTTAGGACGAAAGGAGCTTGAACTATGAGTAGAGTACTGGTAATTGGCTGCGGGGGTGTGGCTTCGGTAGCCATTCAAAAATGCTGCCAGCTGGATGAGGTATTTACGGAACTGTGCATTGCCAGCCGGACCAAGGCCAAATGCGATGCTCTGGCTGCCAAACTGGCAGGCAAAACCAAGACGAAAGTGACCACCGCCCAGGTAGATGCGGACGATGTACAGCAGGTGATTGACCTGATCAACAGCTACAAGCCGGAGCTGGTCATGAACATTGCCCTGCCCTATCAGGATCTGACCATTATGGATGCCTGCCTGGCCTGCGGCGTGAACTATATGGATACGGCCAACTATGAGCCGGAAAATACCGATGACCCCAAATGGCGGGCCATTTACGAAAAACGCTGCAAGGAAGAAGGCTTCTCCGCCTACTTCGACTACAGCTGGCAGTGGGCCTACAAGGAAAAATTTGCCAAGGCTGGCCTGACGGCGCTTTTGGGCTGCGGCTTTGACCCGGGGGTTACCCAGGCTTACTGTGCCTATGCCAAAAAACATGAATTCGATACCATCGATACCATCGATATCCTGGACTGCAACGGCGGCGACCACGGCTATGCCTTCGCCACCAACTTCAACCCGGAAGTAAACCTGCGGGAAGTTTCTGCTCCTGGCAGCTACTGGGAAAATGGCCACTGGGTGGAAATCCCGGCCATGAGCATCAAACGGGAATATAATTTTGACCAGGTAGGGGAAAAGGATATGTACCTGCTCCACCACGAGGAAATCGAAAGCCTGGCGGTAAACATTCCGGAAGTGAAGCGGATTCGCTTCTTTATGACCTTCGGCCAGAGCTATCTGGACCATATGCGCTGTCTGGAAGACGTGGGCATGCTGTCCACCACCCCGGTGGAATTTGAAGGCCACGAAATTGTCCCCATCAAATTCCTGAAAGCCCTGCTGCCGGATCCTGCCAGCCTGGGTCCCCGTACCCACGGCAAGACCAACATCGGCTGCATTTTCACCGGCAAGAAAGACGGCAAGGAAAAAACCTACTACATCTACAATGTCTGTGACCATCAGGAATGCTACAAAGAAGTGGGCAGCCAGGCCATCAGCTACACCACCGGTGTACCGGCTATGTGCGGCGCTCTCATGATGCTCACCGGCAAATGGATCAAACCGGGCGTGCATACGGTTGAAGAAATGGATCCGGATCCGTTCCTGGCAGCCCTGGACCAATACGGCCTGCCCAAACAGGAAAACCACAATCCGGTACTGGTAAAATAATGGAACCAAAGGAAAAAGAAAATCGGCCAGCTTTCGCCGGCCTAAGGGGAAACTCCCCAGAAAAAATGTTTGGGAATCTGATAACTCCCTGTTATATCCTGGACGAGGCAGCTCTCCGCCATAATGGGGAGATTTTGGCCGGCTTGGCCCAACGTACGGGGGTCCGGGTGCTGCTGGCCCAGAAAGCGTTCTCCGACTATGCCCTGTACCCGGTGCTGGCCCCGTACCTGGCCGGCACGGAAGCCAGCGGTCTTTACGAGGCCCGGCTGGGGGCGGAAGAAATGCCGGGCAAGGAAGTCCATGTATTTTGCGGCGCTTACCGGGAGGACCAGCTGGAAGAAATGCTTCGCTATGCGGACCATCTGGTGTTCAATTCTCCCCGGCAGCTGGCAGCCTTTGGCCCTCGGGCCAAAGCTGCCGGCAAAAGTGTAGGGCTGCGGATCAATCCGGAATGTTCTACCCAGGAGGGCCATGCCATTTATGATCCCTGCGCTCCCGGCAGCCGGCTGGGCACCACCCTGGAACAGTGGCAGAAGTGGATGACCCCGGACCTGGTGGACCTTTTGGACGGGCTCCATTTCCATACCCTGTGCGAACAGGATGCCGATGACCTGGAAAAGACCCTGCAAGCGGTAGATGAGAAATTTGGCTTTGTGCTGCCCCGGCTGAAGTGGCTGAATATGGGCGGGGGCCATCATATTACCCGGCCCGGCTACCATGTGGAGCAGCTGGAAAAATGCATCCGCTATGCCCAGGACAAGTGGCAGGTCCAAGTGTATCTGGAACCGGGGGAAGCCTGTGCCCTGAACGCCGGCTACCTGGCCACTCGGGTGTTGGACGTACTGGAAAACAGTGGCGTGAAGCTGGCTATTTTGGATTCCAGTGCCGCCTGCCATATGCCGGATGTACTGGAAATGCCCTACCAGCCGCCTTTGTACGGGGCCGGCAAGGCAGGGGAAAAAGCGGAAACCTGGCGGCTGGGCAGTGCAACCTGCCTGTCCGGAGATGTGGTGGGGGACTATAGCTTTGACGGGCCTTTGCAGGTAGGCGACCTGCTGCTTTTTGGGGATATGGCCATCTACACCACCTGCAAGAACAATACCTTTAACGGCATGCCCCTGCCGGATATCAACGTGCTCCGGGAAAACGGGAGCGTGGAGAATCTGAAGCATTTTGGCTACGCCGATTTTAAGATGAGATTGTAATATTTATTGTGAGAAGCACCGTGCTGCGGCAGGTGCTTCTTTTTTTGCCCCAATCCAGGCAGTCTGCGGGTCTTGAATTTTTCCGGACGCAATTTGTTCAGATTTTACAATTCTTTACAATTCCTTGTCTTTAGTTTTTACATTGTCCTGATATCTTATAGGCATACCGAAATTGTTTATAAGAGTGAAAACTAGATATTCAAGGGAGCGATGAAAAGATGAATTTGAAAAGCAAATGGAAAAAATTGGCAGTAACCGCAATGGCATTGGGTATTGTGATTGGTGCAATGGGCTGCGGCTCCAGCAACAATGCTGCTACCGACAGCAAACCGGCTGCCGTAAAGGGGAACATTACGGGTTCTGGTTCTTCCGCCCTGCTGCCTCTGGTAAAAGATGCTGCAGAAACCTTCAAGAAAAAGAATCCGGACGTAAGCATCAGCTTGAACGCAGGTGGTTCCGGTATGGGCCTGAAACAGGTTTCTGAAGGTTCCGTAGATATGGGGAACTCCGATGTGCCGGCTAACACCAAACTGACCAAGGAACAAGCTGACAAACTGGAAGACCATAAGATCTGCGTCATGACGGTAGCTACCATCGTGAACAAGGACATTGCTGCTACGGTAAAGAGCTTGACCAATCAGCAGCTGGCCGACATCTTCACGGCTAAAGTAACCAACTGGAAAGAAGTAGGCGGCCCGGATGAACCCATTACCCTGGTAACCCGTCCTAAGACCAGCGGTACCCGCGCTCTGTTTGCCAAATACGCTATCAACGGTGCTGAAGAAGCTTCCAACAAATCCCTGGAAACCGATAACTCCGGTCTGCTGCTGCAAAGCGTAGCCCAGAACAAAGGCGCCATCGGCTATGTAGCCCTGCCTTACCTGACCAAGAATGATACGGTTGGCACCATCGCCATCAACAACGTAGCTCCTACCCTGGAAAACACCTACAGCGGCAAGTACAATGTATGGGATTATGAACACGTTTACACCAACAAGAGCCCGAAAGCAGCAGTGAAAGCTTTCATCGACTACATGCTGTCTGCTGACTACGGCAAGAGAATCGAGGAACTGGGTTATGGAGTCAGCAGCAAGATGCAAGTTAAAGACACAGCTCATGAATAATGAAAAAGCAGTACAAAGCAACAACTTAATACAGGTGCACCGTCAGGAAAAGATCTCCCAGGCCTTCATTGTGGCCTGTGGGATCGGGGCGGCTCTCCTGCCTTTCCTGATGGCCGCTTTCCTTCTTGTGAAGGGAAGCGGTACCTTTTGGGAATTTCACCATAGCGTGTTTGAATTCCTGTTTTCTCCTGTTTGGAGTCCCAGCGACAGCATGGAAGGGGGCGGACAGGTAGGGGCGGCCATGTTTATTGCCGGCTCCCTGGTGACCTGCCTCCTGTCCCTGGTGTTTGCCCTGCCGGTGAGCCTGACGGCGGCCATCTATATGTCGGAAATGGCAACGCCTGCCCAACAGCGCTTCCTGCGCCCCATTGTGGAACTGTTTACCGGTATTCCTTCCGTTATCTACGGCTGGATCGGCCTTACCGTACTAGTACCCTTCCTGCGGCAGATTTTCCCCATGCCCTTTGGCTTTTCCGTACTGGCGGCTTCTCTGGTACTGGCCGTCATGATTTTCCCGGTAATCACCACCATGGCCGCAGATGCCATGCTGGCAGTGCCTAAAACCTGGCGGGACGCTTCCTATGGCTTGGGGGCTACCCGGTGGGAAACCATTCGGCAGGTAATTCTGCCGGCGGCCCACAGAGGCATTTTTACCGGTATTGTACTGGGTATGGCCCGGGCTTTGGGTGAAGCTCTGGCAGTGGCCATGGTAATCGGCCAGATGAAGCGTTTCCCCACCTCCCTGTTTATGCCGGCCAGCACTATGACCACGGTGATTGCCAACGACATGGGCGGGGCCATGGAGGGCGGCGAATACAGTGCAGCCCTGTGGGCGCTGGCACTGCTCTTGTTCCTGCTGTCCTTCCTGTTAATCTTTATGATCCATAATATGCGGCTGGGTTCCAGCCCGGCAAAGGAGGCCTAAGCATGAACGGTTTAGCACGCAAGAAAATGATGAACCGGATTATGAGCGGCATCTTTACGGCCGGTGCGGTGGGAGCCTCCCTGCTGCTGTTTGCCTTTATCCTGTTTGTGGTAGGCCAGGGCGTTTCCTTTGTAAACCTGCGGATTCTCCACAGCATTCAGGATATGTTCTTCAACACCCTGTACCTGGTATTCCTGGCCCTGGTTTTCAGTGCCCTCTGGGGGATTCCCGCCGGGGTTTACCTGTCAGAATACGCCCAGGAAGGCCGTTTGACCAACTGGGTAAGAATGGCGGTGGAAACCCTGTCTTCCCTGCCTTCCATTGTGGTCGGTTTGTTCGGCTACCTGGTTTTTATTGTGATGACCGGTTCCCAGTGGAACCTGATGGCGGGCGCCCTGTCCGTATCCATCTTGACCCTGCCCCTGATGACTTCCGTAACAGAGAACGCTTTGCGGGATCTGCCACCGGAATATACTCTGGGCAGCTTGGGTTTAGGGGCTTCCAAATGGCAGACCATTTGGAACGTGCTGCTGCCAGCCTGTCTGCCCCGGATTATGACCGGGCTGATTCTGGCTGCTGGCCGTGGCTTCGGGGAAGCAGCCGCCCTGATGTTTACCGCAGGGATGTCTACGGATATTGATTGGAGCAACTGGGACCTGGCTTCCAGTACCTGCCCCTTGAACCCCTTCCGTCCTGGGGAAACCCTGGCCCTCCATGTGTGGGTTATGAGAACGGAAGCTTTAAGCCCGGATGCGGCTCAGATTGCCGGGGTAACTTCCGCCATTCTGATGACTGCAGTTGTTGTATTTAATGTTCTGGCCCGGTATGTCAGCTGGCGCCTGGAAAAGAAGATGGAGGGTGTCACCAATGACTGATAACCAGAAGCCAGCAGCTTCTGCTGCTGACCTGATTTTTGATATCCAGCACCTGGATTTGTACTACGGCGCTCACCAGGCTCTGAAAGATATCAATATGCAAGTAAAGAAAAATGAGATTACGGCCCTGATTGGGCCTTCCGGCTGCGGCAAATCCACCCTGCTGAAAACCCTGAATCGGATGAACGACTGGGTTTCCGGCTGCCGGGTGGAAGGTACCATCTTGTTTGAAGGCAAGGATATCTTTAAGGAAGTGGATCCCCTGGCCCTGCGTTACCGGGTGGGTATGGTATTCCAGCAGCCTTCCCCGTTCCCCAAAAGCATTTTTGACAACGTGGCCTACGGGCCTCGGGTGCAGGGTATCAACAACAAAGCCCAGCTGGCGGAGATTGTGGAACGCAGCCTGCGGCAGGCTGCCATTTGGGATGAACTGAAGGACCGCCTGGACAAAAGTGCCCTGGGTCTGTCCGGCGGGCAGCAGCAGAGATTGTGCATTGCCCGTACTTTGGCAGCCCAGCCGTCCGTAATCTTAATGGACGAACCAACTTCTGCCCTGGATCCTATTTCCACCCAGAAAATCGAAGATTTGGCCTTGGAGTTGAAAAAAGACTATACGATCGTTATTGTGACGCATAATATGCAGCAAGCCAGTCGTATTTCTGACAAAACCGGTTTCTTCTTCTTGGGAGAACTGGTGGAATTCAACGACACGGAAACGCTATTTACGAATCCCAGCGAACCCAGAACAGAGTCCTATATTACGGGCCGGTTCGGCTGAGAAAGGGGTCATGATGAGAGACGCATACGTACGGTCTTTAAACGAAATTATGGAAAGTGTCCGGGTGCTGATCGATGCTTTGGAAGAAGCTTTGAACAATACCCGCCGTGCCCTGTTTACCCAGGATATTGACCTGGCCCGGCAGGTACGGGATGGGGACGGAAAATTTGATGATATGATCCGCACCATTATGCGGCATGATTTGACCATCCAGGTGCTGCAATCCCCGGTGGCCAATGATTGGCGGAATTTGGTGGGTACTTTCCGGGTACTCAGCGAATTGGAGCGGATTGCGGACCACTGCTCCGATATTGCTACCTATACGGTGCGCATTTTGGAACGGAATCCCAAGGTAAAGCCACCCGAAGGCTTTGCCGAAATGTACGCCGACATGCAGTCCCTGCTGGAGGAAAGTTTCCGCTGCTATCTCCAGGGAGACGATGAAAAAGCCCAGTATATTGGGGACCAGGATGATGTGGTGGATGCGGACTTTGAACGTCTGTTGCCTGTGATGATGGACCTGATCCGGGAAAATCCCGATCTGGTGGCCTCCTATGTGGACTACGTGCTGATCCTCAAGTACATGGAACGGACTGCGGACCATGGCACCAATATTGGCAACTGGGTCGTATACCAGAAACGGAACCTGTTAAAAGGGGACCGTCCGGATAAGGATTAAGGAATCAATAAGAAACCGAGTGGGCATGGGCTCACCCGGTTTTTTGTTATGTGGCAAAAGATATGGAAAGCCTGTGAATACGATAAATTTGGTCAAATTTGACACAAATTATACATACTCTTGATTTTAATATGACAAAGTTTTTGTATGCTATTCCCGTAGAAAAAATCAAACAGAACGCTTACGCCCTTCCCTGGAAGGGCGCTCAAGTTCAGGAGGTATGGTTTATGAAGAACAAATGGCTGCAGCGGGCGATTCTCACCGTGATTGCAGGGGGCTCTCTCATGGGCTTCCAAATGCCGGCAGATGCGGCGCAGATCCGGATTCTGCCTGTGGACACTGCCAAGTTTTGGGCAGGTGCCAAATTTGATTTTGATGTGGAAGTATCCCAAGCGGATCAGCTGAAGAATGTGGCAGTTACGGTCAATGGCCAGCCTGCAGACAAGTTCTTTGGCAAGTCCCTGGAAAAGAAGGACCTGGGCAACGGTGTCACCTCTTACCGGGCCAATCAGGTTTCTTTCCCCAAAACTGGTACCTATGCCATTAAGGTAACGGCACAGGACAGCCTGGGCAACAGTGTTTCCTCCGCCGGTTATACCGTGGTGAACGAAAAGGCTCCCAAACGGGCCAAAAACGTTATCCTGTTCGTGGGTGATGGTATGTCCCTGCAAGCGCGGGAAATCGCCAGAATCCTGTCCAAGGGCATGACCAACGGCAAGTACAATGACCTGCTGGCCATGGAAAAACTGGACCACAATGCCATTATTACCACCAGCGGCTATGACTCCCTGGTAACCGACAGCGCCAACTCCGCTTCCGCTTATGCCACCGGCCATAAATCCGTAGTCAACGCTATGGGCGTTTACGAAGATTCCACCAAGGATCCCTTTGATGATCCCAAGGTGGAAAATATCTCCGAAATCGTGAAACGGACCCGTGGAATGTCCGTGGGCATCATCACCCAGGCAGAATCCACCGATGCTACGCCGGCTGCCATGATTGGCCATACCCGCCGGCGTGCCAACCAGGACTTCCTGGCCAAGAGCTACCTGGACGCCTACCATCGTCCTGACGTCATCATGGGCGGCGGTTCTTCCCGTTACCTGCCCCAGTCCACCCCCGGCTCCAAACGGAAGGACCAGGACAACATTATTCAAGACTTTAAAGATTTGGGCTACACCTTTGCCGGTACTGCCACGGAGATGAAAAATGCTCCCAGCGACAAGCCCCTGCTGGGCCTGTACCATACCAGCACCATGAATGTGTACCTGGACCGGGAAATGTTGAAGGATCCTTCTGTACTGAAGGGCTTCACGGACCAGCCCAATCTGATGGATATGACCAAAAAGTCCCTGGACATCTTGTCCAAGAACCCCAACGGTTTCTTTGCCATGATTGAAGGGGCTTCCATCGATAAGCAGCTCCACGTCATGGATTGGCAGAGAGCCGCCTACGATACCATTGAATTCGATAAAGCCATCGAATATGCGGAAAAATGGAACAAGGAACACGGCAACGATACCCTGATTATCGTGCTGGCTGACCATGCCCATGGGGTTTCCATCAGCGGTACCTACCATGAACACGATGGCAAGAAGGGCACGGAAGCCGTTCGGGTATACCAGAACTCCGTATTCCCCACCTTCGAAGACAAGGATAAGGATGGGTTCCCGGATAATCCGGATCCGGATGTTACCTTGGCTGTGCAGTACGCCAACCATCCTGAATACTACTCCAACTACCACTTTATGAAGAAACCCACCCCGCCGGCCCTGTCCGTAACGGAAACCAAACAGGAACAAAGCACCATCGGCGACAAAGTGGAATTCCATCAAGTGACCACCAGCAGCTCCAAGGCCAACCCGGCCCGTATTCATCAGGGAGACCCTGTACAGCTGATGCCGGCCAATACGCCTAAGGACGATCCCCAGGAATGCCATAGTGCAGATGACATCCTGCTGAACGCCGGCGGCCCCGGTTCCGAATACTTCAAGGGTACCATGGATAATACCGAAGTATTCTTTGGCATGCTGCGCGCCCTGGGCATTGATGCCAACCAAACTAAAGTGGATTACAGCAAGGTGAAGAAATAAGATGAAGTGGCTGAGAAAAGGCCTGCTCTGCCTGTGTCTGGTATTCGCTTTTGCGGTGCCGGCACTGGCAGCAGACTTAGCTTTCGATGAATTGTACAGCGGCTATTCTTCGGAGGGCTTGGCTTTTTCAGAGAAAACCCGGTCCCTGGAGGGATCTACTGTGACCATGACAGGGTACATGGCACCGCCGCTGACCCCGACCATCCGTTTCTTTGTCCTGACCGCTGTTCCCATGTCGGTCTGTCCGTTCTGCTCCAGTGATGCAGATTGGCCCAACGACATTGTGGTGGTGAAATTGTCTTCACCGGTAACGGCACTTCCTTACGATGCCCCCATTACCGTAACGGGGACCTTGGAACTGGGCAGTGCAGTCGATGAAGAAACAGGGTTTGTGAGCCAGCTGAGAATCGATGCAGATTCAGTAAGCGAGGACTAAAAAACGGAGCTGCTGCAGCTTTTGCAGCAGCTCCGCTTTTTGTCCGGGTAAAAAGGAGAACAAATGATTGAAATCCAGAACCTAATTTGTGATTACAAGGACGGTGATGGGCAGGTGGTCCGGGGAGTGACCTTGCCCTCCTTCCAGCTGAGAACGGGGGAAGCCTGTGCGGTAACTGGTCCTTCGGGCAGCGGCAAATCTACGCTGTTTCATTGTTTGGCCGGTATTCTGACGCCAACCCAAGGGGAAATTACCATCGATGGGGTAAAACTGGGGCAGCTATCGGATCAGGAACGGGCCAAATGGCGGGCCCAAAATTTGGGGTATGTATTTCAGGAAGCAAAGCTCCTGCCTTTTCTCACCATTGAAGAAAACATCAAATTATCTGCTTCTCTGGCAGGAAGAAACGTGGACAGTCAGGAAGTGGAAAAACGTCTTTCCCAGGTAGGGCTTTCCGGGTATGGGAGCCGCAGACCGGAACAACTGAGCGGCGGGGAACGGCAGCGGGCTGCTTTTGTTCGGGCCATGATCCGCCGGCCCAAACTGCTTCTGGCCGATGAACCAACAGCCAGTCTGGATGCCGCCAACAGTCAGCGGCTGCTGGAACTGCTTTTGGTATACCAAAACGAGTCTGGCTGTATGCTGCTTTGTGCCAGCCATGACCAGACGGTGCAAAACCGGTTTCATAAGAAACTGGAGCTGCATAAGGAGGCGGTACGATGACCTGGAAATTGGCTTTTCTGTCTTTGTGGCGGCGGCCCCTGCGCTATGGGCTGCTGATTCTTTTAACCGCCGTAGCCTGTGCCCTTCCGGTTTTTGTCATCCAGCTGGCAGGGGGCCTATATGAAGGCCTGAACCGGGCTACAGCACCTTTTCCCATTTTGGTGGGGGCCAAAGGCTCCCCCTATCAGCTGGTATTCAATACGGTGTTTTTGAAGGACCGGCCCATCGGCAATATTCCCTACAGTGAAGTGGACCGGCTCCGGGAAAGCGGCAAGGCAGCCCAGGTGCTGCCCCTGGCTTTCGGGGACAGCTACCGGGGATTTCGGATTTGCGGGGTAGAGCAGGAGATGTTCTCCTACGCAGATCCAGGGTCCCGGACGCCTTGGCTGCAGCCCCAGGAAGGCCGGGTTTTTGCCGGCCCGGGCGAAGCCGTGCTGGGGGCGGAGACCGCCCGGCTTACGGGCCTGAAAATCGGGGATAGCTTCAACTCGGTACATGGCTTTGCCCTGAAGGGCCACGAGCATCACCATCCCTTTAAGGTGGTGGGCATCCTGAAAAAGGTGGGAGGGCCCTACGACAGTGTAATCCTGATTCCTCTTGGGGATGTGTGGGAAGAACATGAGCACCAGCACAACGGGGAAACGGCGGAAAGTGAACACGAAGAGCATGAAGAGCATGAAGAGCATGAAGTTCAAGCCGGGCACCAGAGCGAAGCCAAGGGGGATGTAACGGCCATTTTGGTGCGTCCGGTGGGCTACGGGCAGGCCCTTCAGCTGCTGAGCCAGTACCAGAACAGACGGCAGAGTCCTTCTCAAATGATTTTCCCAGCCCAGAACCTGGTAGCCCTGTACGCCATGGTGGGGCAGAGCCGCCACTTCTGGGTGGTCCTGTCCGGAGGTATGCTTTTGGCAGCGGTCCTGGTGACCCTTTTGGCCCTGTATTGGGACGGCACCTCCCGGATGGAGGAATGGGCCGTCTTCCAGGCCCTGGGTGCTCCCCTTACCCAGGTAATGAAGCTCCTTTTGGCGGAGCAGTTCCTGCTGCTTTGCGCAGGGGCCGGGGCCGGCTGGCTGCTGGGCTGGGGCGGAAGCCTTTTGGCCGGCTGGGCGGTGGATACCCAATCCGCCATCCAGATGACCCAGCTGCCGCTATGGCAGGGCGTTTTGGCGCCGGTGCTGCTGATTGCCGTCGGTACCCTGGGCGGGGTGATTCCCCTGTGGCTTTTGCGGAAACGGGATATTACCCCGTATTTGTAGGTGACTGAACAGTCGGACCATGTTATAATCATACACACCTTAGAGAAAGCAGGCGGAAAAATGACACTGCAGCAATTACGCTACATTGTGGCCATTGCGGAGGCAGGAACCTTCAGCGGGGCCGCCAAAAAACTATATATTACCCAGCCCAGTCTGACGAAGACCGTCCGGGAGCTGGAGCGGGAAATGAATATCCAGATTTTTGAACGGACCAACAAGGGGGTCCATTTGTCCCGGGAAGGGGAAATCTTCCTGGGGTATGCCCGGCAGGTGCTGGAGCAGGCCTCCCTTTTGGAATCCCGGTACAAGAAGCAGGTGGGGGGCAAGCAGGAATTTACCGTGTCCACCCAGCACTATTCTTTTGCCGTCAATGCGTTTGTGGACCTGATCAAGGAGTACGGGGGAGATACCTACGATTTTAGTCTCCAGGAAACCCAGACCTATACCATTATCGATGATGTGGCCCACCTGCGCAGCGAAATCGGGATTCTCTACTACAACGATTTCAACAAGGCTGTGCTGCAAAAAATTTTTAAGGCCAACGACCTGGTGTTCCAGGAATTGTTTGTGGCCCGCCCCCATGTGTTTCTGAATGCTTCCCATCCTTTGGCGGACCGCAAGTCAGTTACCATGGAGGAGCTGGCCCCCTACCCCTATTTATCCTATATCCAGGGGGAACACAATGCATTTTATTTCTCGGAAGAAATTTTCAGCACGGTCATCCGGTCCAAAAATATCCGGGTAACCGACCGGGCTACCCTGTTCAACCTGTTGATTGGGCTCAATGGCTATACCGTATGCAGCGGGGTCATCGACCAGGACCTGAACGGGAAAAGCATTATTGCCGTACCCCTGCGGGAGGAGGGCAATATGCACATTGGCCTTTTGACCCATAAGCAGAGCCGGCTCAGCCGGCTGGGCCGCTACTACGTGGAAGCCCTGGAACGGTATATTGCCGGGTACCAGGGCCGGCACTGACCCAGGCCGGCGGCAGTGCTGGAAAAACAAAAAAACAGCAAAAAACAGGAGCATACAGCTGTATGCTCCTGTTGAATCGTCGGGACAATATGCCTTTGTGTTATGGCCGCTTAGGGTTCTACGGAAGAATCCGCCGGCAGCAGGGACAGGTCGGAGGGAATGGCCTTGGGAGGCTGTTCCTCACCAGAGGCGGTGCCGTTTTCCTTGACCACTACGGTCAGCGGCAGGCCCATGGATTTGCGGAACCATTTGCTCAGGAAGGACAGCTGGTGCAGTTCCACTGACGGCGTTTGTTCTGCGGTAATGGTCAGGATGGCCGAACCGCTGACAATGGAGGTTTCAATCTCCGAAATAGCGCTGGTCTGGGTATAATCCAGACATTCTGCCAGGGCCAGCAGCAGGGCACCGGTGCTGAGACGCTTGATATCCACTTCTGGGATGTATTTCCGGTAGGGCTTGTTGCGCAGGTACCCCCGGTTGATACCGTGGTGCCAGGCGGCCATTATGGCGGTGTAGACCACATCCATATGGTCCAGACCAAAGAGCCGGCCGTTTTCAATCAGATAGCCGGTATGCCGGGTATGGTTGTAGTAGTTGATGGCAATGCCGATATCGTGGAGCAGGGCAGCCGTTTCCAAAAGGGGCTGCCATTTGGCAGGCTCCAGCTGGTGCAGGGACTGCCAGCCCGTAAACAGCTTGGTGGCAAACCGGGCTACCTGCCGGCAGTGGTCTTCGTCCTGGGCGTACAGGTGCAGCAGGTTTTCCCGGCTGGTTTCCAGAATGTCCGGATCTACCAGGGCCCGGTCCGTATTGTGGTGCAGGTATTCCGAGAACAGCCCTTCCCGCAGCCCGCAGCCGGAAATTACTAGCTTCCGGGCTTTGCTCCGGTCGGCCAGAGCTTTGATAATGGTGGAGCCGGCGATGATCACATCCGCCCGGTCACTGCTGAGGCCGGGAATTCGGCGCCGCATGGCCAGGGTGGTGTTGGGCAGGGTCTTGTACCATTCTTTGAAGTCCTGGATAGGGTACTGGTAATTGTGGAGCTTGGAGGAAAAATACTTCACCCGCTTTTGCTCAATCTTCCCTACGGAACGGGCCGTACCGCCCACGCCTACCAGCGGCAGGCCGCAGCCCGCCAGCCAGGGAGCTTTCTCCATCTGCTCGGCAATGGCCCGGCGCATTTTGTTCAGGGCGGCAGGATCCGCCGTATTGTTCAGCTTGAAGTTTTTGGTCAGGTTGACGCAGCCAATGGGCAGGCTGATGGAATCCACCAGTTTCCGGTCCTTCACCAAAATCACTTCTGTAGAAGCACCGCCCAAGTCAAAGACCAGGGCATCCTTCACAGGAATGGTGTTGATGACGCCCAAATAGCTGAGGAAGGCTTCGGTTTTCCCGGAAATGATTTCCAGGGAAATGCCGGAAGCTTCTGAAGCTGCCTTGGCCAGCTTCAGCCCGTTGGGGGCATTACGGATGGCAGCAGTGGCTACGGCAATGGTTTCATCTACATGAAAAACCCGGCACATGGAGGCAAAGTTCTTCAGGCAGGTAATGGTGGCGGAAAAGGCTTCTTCCGTCAGATAGCCATTCCGATCTGTTTTTAGTGCCAGCCGCAGCGGATCTTTCTGATTGTAGATCAGGTTGCTGGCCTGAAAGGTGTGGACTTCCATAATGACCAAACGCGCAGAGTTTGAGCCCACATCGATGATGGCAATTCGTTTCATAGGATCCCCCGGTTTCTGTAGAGTAAAAATGCTGTTTTTTTCTATAATTATTAGTGATAAACTAAAATAAGTATAACACGATTGCTGGCCCAGGTGGTAATAAAAACGGGGTATGGCCAGAGCAGAGGAGGACATATGACAAAAAAGAAACTGCGCTCTGCAGCGGTAATCCATTTGGGGTCTGAAAATATTACCATGCAGATTATTGAATATACAACATTAAACGATATCCGGGTAGTGGATGAGGTCCGGCACCGGGTACGGCTGGGGGAGGAGGCTTTCCAGACCCGGAAAATCTCTTTTGGCACTACCCGGCAGATTGTGGAGATTCTCCAGGGCTACCGGCAGCTGATGCGGGACTTTGGGGTGACGGACTATATCCTCCAGGCTACCACAGCGGTGCGGGAAGCCCAAAACCAGCAGTTCTTCCTGGATCAGGTCCAGATCAAGACGGGCTTCCAGATTGAAGTGGTGAATATGTCCCAGGAAATCTACACCAAACTGGCTTCCCTGGTGCGCACCATTGGGGTGGAGGACGAACAGAGCTTGCCCCGGGACGGCATTCTTTTAGCGGATATTTCTTCCGGCGGGCTGGGGCTGACCCTGCTGAAAAACCGGGAAATCCGCTTCCAGCAGAACCTCCATGTGGGGCTGGTGCGAATGAAGGAACAGTTTACCCGGAACGAGCGGTCCAGCAGTCATTTTGAGCGGGCCCTGAACGAATATATCCATGCCCGGCTGGTGGCCGTGGCAGAAGAACTGGCCAAGGAAGATATTGTGACCCTGGTGCTGACCGGTACGGAAAGCCAGTCCCTGTTCGATATGTTTGCCCAAGCGGCTGGGGGGCATGAAATCCCCTCCTTTACGGCCGAACAGGTGGAAGAATTTTACCAGCGGATCCACCGGCTCAGCGAAGCCCAATTGGACAAACTGTTTAAGCTGGACCGGGAAGAAGGGGAAACGGCCCTGCCGGCTACCGCCCTGTGCCGCCAGCTGATGCAGCTGTCCGGGGCCCGGCAGGTGATTATGCCCCAGGATCGGTTCATTGATGGCATGAAGATTCTCTATATTGCCCGGCAATTGCAGGATCCCTTCCTTCAGGCTATGGAAGAACTTCAGATGAGTCTGGTGCGCAGCATGGGCAGCCGCTTCTACTATGATGCACCCCACGCTGCCTGGGTGGAAAAACGGGCCAGCCAGCTGTTTGATGTACTGGCTCCGTCCCAGGGCCTGACCCAAGTGGACAAGGTGCTGCTGCAGACGGCAGCCTACCTGCACAATATCGGCAAGTACGTGTCCCTGCGCAACTACAATGTGTACAACTACAATTTGATCAGCACGGCGGATATTCTGGGCTTTAGTGAGGAGCAGTGCCGGATTGTAGCCCAGATTACCTACCTGTACACCTTGAACCGGCCGGAGCTCCAGGGCTCGGATATCCTGCCTCTGGCGCCCCAGATTACGCCCCAGGTAGCCAAACTGGCCGCCATTCTTCGGGCAGCGGATTCCCTGGACGTCAGTGGCAAACAGAAAATCAAAGACTGCACCATGTCCATCAAGGGGGATGAACTGAAGGTGACGGTAAAAAGCCGGGAAGATTTGGCGTTGGAAGAATGGACGTTCAGCCGGAGGGGCAGTTTCTTTGAGGAAGTCTTTGGACTGCACCTGGTGCTGGAGAAAGCGGGGAGTGGAAAATGATAACAGCTTTAAATAAACCGGAATACTATGTCAATCGGGAACTCAGCTGGCTGAAATTCAACCTGCGGGTACTGAAGGAGGCTGGGGTAAGAAATCTGCCCCTGCTGGAGCGGCTGCGCTTTGTGGCCATTTCTGCCTCCAACCTGGACGAATTCTTCATGGTCCGGGTGGCCGGGCTCATTGACCGGCTGGAAGCCGGGGACGAACGGCTGGATGCGGCTGGCCTCAGCGTTTCCGACCAGCTGCGGCAGATTTCCCTGGCGGCCCACAACGAAATGAAATTAAAGTACCGCTACTTTTTTGCCCTGCTCAATGAGCTGGAAAAGTACGCCGTCAAGTTCCGCCGGGTAAAGGATGTAACCCCGGCCCAGCGGGAAGAACTGGAACGGTATTACCAGGATATGGTGTTCCCGGTGCTGACCCCCATGGCGGTGGATGCGGCCCGGCCCTTTCCGTTCCTGGCCAACCGTTCCCTGAACCTGGCCATTGAACTGAAGAACAAGGACGGAGAACAGCGAATTGCCTTTATCCAGGTGCCTTCTGTATTGCCCCGTTTCATTTCCCTGGAAGAAGAAAATAATGCCCGGAGCTTTGTGTTCCTGGAAGATTTGATCATGGCCCACTGCCAGGACCTGTTCAAAGGCCTGACCATTGTGGATATGGTTCCCTTCCGGATTACCCGGGACTCGGACCTGGAAGTGGAAGAAGATGCCACCCAGGACCTGATGAAGGAAATCGAACGGTCCCTGCGGAAACGGAAAAGAGGGGCGGCCGTCCGGCTGGAAATCAACCCCACGGACAGCCAGTTCCTGCAAAAATTCCTGATGCAGAACCTGGAACTGGACCGGGACGATGTGTACGAAATCAAGGGCCCTCTGGACCTGACTTTCCTCAATAAGTTCATCGACCTGCCGGGGATGGAACAGTGGAAATTTTCCCCGTATACGGCCCAGCAGCCGGAAGAACTGCCGGATTATGAGGACCTGTTTGGCAAAATCCGGGAGCACGATATCCTGCTCCACCACCCCTATGAAAGCTTTGACCCCATTGTAAAACTCCTGGCCACGGCGGCAGAGGACCCGGCGGTCCTGGCCATCAAGGTAACCCTGTACCGGGTCAGCGGCAATTCGCCCCTGGTAGCGTCCCTGGCCCGGGCAGCAGAAAACGGCAAACAGGTTACGGCCCTGGTGGAACTGAAGGCCCGGTTTGACGAAGAAAACAACATTGTCTGGGCAAGACGCCTGGAGCAGGCCGGCTGCCACGTTATCTACGGACTCATGGGCCTGAAGACCCACTCCAAGATTATCCTGATTGTCCGGAAAGAAGCGGACGGCATCAAGCGGTATGTCCATCTGGGCACCGGCAACTACAACGACAAGACGGCCAAGCTGTACACGGACCTGGGCCTCTTGACCTCCAATGACCAATTCGGCCAGGACGCTTCCAGCTTCTTTAACGTCATCAGCGGCTATTCGGAGCCTCCGGCCATGAACAAGCTGGTGATGGCACCCCTGGGCCTGAGAGAAAAGATGAATGAACTGATTGAGCGGGAAATCGCAGTGGCCAAAAGAGGGGGAGAAGCCCACATTGTGGCCAAGATGAACTCCCTGATTGACCAGCCCATTATCCAGAAGTACTATGAGGCCTCTCAGGCCGGGGTGAAAATCGATCTGATTGTCCGGGGTATCTGCGGCCTGAGACCGGGGATTCCCGGAGTCAGCGAAAACATCACCGTCCGGTCCATTATTGGCCGGTTCCTGGAACACAGCCGGGTGTACTATTTTGCCAACGGCGGGGAAGAAGAACTGTACCTGTCCAGTGCGGATATGATGCCCCGGAACCTGAACGACCGGGTGGAACTGCTGTTCCCGGTGGAGCGGCGGGTCCATATTGACCGGATCAAGAGCTTCCTGGACCTGTGCCTCAGGGACAATGTAGGGGCCCATGTTATGCTCTCCAATGGCACCTACCGCCGGGCTTACCCCCACGGCAGACAGAAAATCAGCGTGCAGGCGGCCCTGATGAAGCGGGCCAAGGACAATGCCCCCAAAAAGGAAATGCCCATGGAACAGCGGCTGAAGCCCATGTACCATAAGGAAAATGTATAGCAGGAAACCTTCCAGGAGCTGCACCCCCGTTGGTGCAGCTCTCTTTTTGGGCCAGAAGCGCCTGGAGCGGCCGCCTGGGGCAGTACCTCTATTCTTTTGACCAAAAAATGTGATATAATGTCCCCATCATAGAAAGAGGTGCGAAACAAGCTATGGCAATTCAAAGCGTAACACTTAACTACGAAGGCCATTACGGCTATTTGGATTATAACGAAGAAACCAAGGAGATGACGGTCTTCATTCCCGACGCGGAAGAAGCGGCCCAGCGGGTCCGGGACTTCCTGGCGGAACCCAAGACCATGGAAGTTCCCACAGATGAATGTACCTACCATTTTGGACCGGTAACGGTGGATGCCAAAAACAGCTGGCAGGAATGTGAACAGGTGCTGACCCGTCTGTGGGTACATACAGGTGTTTTGGTGGAATGGAGCATGCCGCCCCGTATGACCAACGATTTATGAACTTATCCACAGAGTTATCCACTATAAGCACTGTGCCTGTGGAATCAGTGGATAACTTCTGGGGAAAATGTGGAAAAGTCCCTGGGCTCTTATTCACAGGCTGTGGATAAAGCCTGGGGAAAGTTTGTTTTCCCAGAGGGAAATTGACCTGCAAAAAGGGAAACAAACCTGAATGATTTTGGGAAAAAGCCCCGCTGTATGCGGCTTTTGGCCACTTTTCCTTTTGCCCTGTACGGGGCCGGAAAAAGGGCTGGCGGCGGGCGCCTTTATCCACAGCGGGGGTTTGGCACTGTGGATAAAGCTTGTGGATAACCCGGTGGAAACTTGGGGAAAACAGCAGATAAACAGTGAAAAACCGGGCTTGCCCGGGAATCAAATACCAGCAAGGAGGCTGTATTGTGGCAGATCGTTTTTATGAATTAAAGGTAGCAGGACTTACCCGGCGTCTTCCGGTAATCAACATTTCTTCTACCCTGGCTATTGCCGGCTTTGTGATTTTGGGAGACGTGGAAATGGTGGAAAAAACTGCGGAGGCCCTGGCCCAAAAGGTGCCGGCCGACGTGGATGTCCTGATGGCGGCAGAAACCAAAGGGATTCCCCTGGTCCATGCCATGGCCCGGATCCTGAAAATGGACCGGTATGTGGTGGCCCGGAAATCCATAAAAGCGTATATGGAACATCCTTTGGTGGTGGAAGATGAATCCATTACCACCCAGGGTAAGCAGATCCTCTGCCTCCAGGACGAAGATATTGATCTGGTCCGGGGCAAAAAGGTCCTGCTGGTAGATGACGTAATCAGCACCGGGGGCTCCATGAAAGCCCTGGAAGAGCTGGTGGACCATGCTGGCGGCAAAGTGGTGGGCAAGATAGCCATTTTGGCTGAAGGGGATTCCATTGGCCGGGAAGATATTACGGTGCTGGCCAACCTGCCATTGTTCCCTGCGGAATAAGGCCGGGCATTGATTTGTAAAGAAGCATACAACAGAGCAGTTCTTTTGGGAATTGCTCTGTTTTTTTAACCTTTTCCTAGACGAACGGTGGGCTTTACTATAAAATAGTAGTATTATATCGTTCGGGAACAAGGGAGGAAAAGAAGTTGAAAATTGTTGATCTGCTGAAAAGTCCTAAGATTTGTGTATCCTGTGAGTTGTTTCCTCCAAAAAAAGGAAATGACCTGAAAAATGCTTTGAATATTGTTCATACTATTGCGGACCATGGCGTTGATTATATGAGTGTGACCTACGGCGCCGGTGGTTCTGCGGTGGGCAAGTCCGTGGCCCTGGTAGGAGAAATTGAACGCTGCGGGGTGCCGGCCCTGGCCCACCTTACCTGTGTGGGGGCTACCGAGGATCGGATTGAAGGGGTACTGGACAGCCTGAAGCAGGTCAACGTGGAAAACGTGCTGGCCCTGCGGGGGGACAAGCCCCAGGGTATGGACGCCATGCCGGAAGGGGCGTATGCCCACGCCAGTGACCTGGTACGGAAAATCAAAAGCTACGGGGATTTCTGCGTAGGCGGCACCACTTATCCGGAAGGCCATCCGGAAGCTGCCAGCCTGGATGAAGACCTGGAGCATACGAAAATCAAGGTAGAAGCAGGCTGTGATTTTCTGGTAACCCAGATGTTCTTTGAAAACAGTATGTTCTACAACTTCATGTATCGGCTGCTGGCCAAGGGCATCCAGGTGCCAGTGGTGGCGGGCATTATGCCGGTGACCAACGTAAAGCAGATTGAACGGATTTTTACTTTAAGCGGCACCCCGGTGCCGGCTTCCCTCCGGGCTATGGTGGAACGCTTTGCAGACCATCCGGAAGCCCTGAAACAGGCAGGGATGGCCTACGCCATCGGCCAAATTGTGGACCTGATTGCCAATGGGTTTACCAATATCCACATCTACACCATGAACAAGCCGGAAATCATCGGCGGCATCCGGGACAATTTGTCGGAAATCATCAAGTTATAAGAAGGAGAACCTATGGGGGAGTTACGGATCCGGTTTGATGAAAAGGAAGCCCTGCGCTACTTTGGCGCCCGGCCCGGGGACCAGCAGGCTCAGGCTACGGTGGACCGGGCGTTTTTGCAGCTGCGCAACGAGGTGCAGCCCCGCTCTGTGTGCCAGAAATGGAACTGCCAGGTAATCCAGGAAGCAGAAGGCCGGCCGGGACGGGTGGTCCTGGAAGGGGGCACCGAATTTATCAGCTCGGGGCTGGCCCGGCATCTGACGGGCTGCACGGCGCTTCTGCTGTTTGGGGCTACCCTGGGGCCTCGGGTGGATACGGGGCTGAGACGGATCAGTGTCCGCAGCATTGCCGAGGGGGCTGCAGCCCAGGCTGTGGCGGCGGCTCTGATTGAAACCTACTGTGACGACCAGGAAGTGGTTTGGAAAAGTAAGCTGCCCAGCAGCTATACCTACCGGAGCCGGTTTTCCCCGGGCTATGGGGATTGGGCCCTGGAGGAGCAGGAAAAAATTTTCCGGCTGCTCCACTGCGCTAAAACCATTGGCCTGACCCTTACCACCGGGGGCATTATGGCTCCCACCAAATCGGTTACGGCTGTCATTGGCATTGATGAAACAGGAAAGGAAAGCGGGGAAGAAACCGCTGCCTGCGGCAAAAAAAGCAAGTGCAGCAGCTGCAGCAACGTGACCTGTCCTTTCCGTCAGGAGGAACTATGAAATTTCAGGAAGCATTATATACGAAGCGTTTGTTTTTTGACGGAGCCATGGGTACCATGCTTCAGGAAGCTGGTCTTAAACCGGGGGAACTGCCGGAAACCTGGAACCTGCTTCACCCGGAAAAGGTCCAGGCCATTCACCGGGCCTACGTCCGGGCTGGGGTGGATATTCTAAAGACCAATACCTTTGGGGCCAACGCCCTGAAGTTTGGGCCGGAACACGGCACCCCCAACGTGGAAGAACTGGTCCGGGCGGGGGTGGAAAATGCCCGGGCTGCTTTTGCGGCGGAAGGCCGGGAAGGCTTTGTAGCCCTGGACCTGGGGCCTACGGGCAAGCTGCTCCAGCCCTTTGGGGACCTGCCCTTTGAGGAGGCGGTGGCCCTGTATGCCCAGCAGGTGAAAGCCGGAGCGGCTGCGGGAGCGGACCTGATCCTGATTGAAACCATGAGCGATGCCTACGAAGCCAAGGCGGCCATGCTGGCGGCCAAGGAAAATGCGGACCTGCCCTTTGTGTGTACCTTTACCTTTGACCAGGATGGGAAGCTCCTAAGCGGTGCCGACGTAACGGCGGCCCTGGCCACGGCGGAAGCCCTGGGGGCTGCGGCTGTGGGCTTTAACTGCGGCCTGGGTCCGGACCAGCTGATCCAGCTGGTGCCCCAGGCCCTGCAGGCCGTGGATATTCCGTTAGTTATGAATCCCAACGCCGGACTGCCGGTGGAGGAAAACGGCCACACGGTATTCCATATTGGGCCGGAGGATTATGCGCCGCTGATGGTGCCCGTGGCAGAGCTGGGAGTAGCTGTTTTGGGCGGCTGCTGCGGCACCACGCCCCAGCATATTGCCCAGCTGGTGGCAGCCTGCCGGGATCTACCCCTGCCCCCCAGGAGAAACAGCGCCCCCAGCGTCATTGCCGGCTATGGCAGTGCCGTGGGCTTTGACGGTATGCCCGTCATCATCGGGGAACGGATTAACCCTACCGGGAAACCCCGGCTGAAGGAAGCCCTGAAAAGCGGAAATATGGACTACGTATGCCAATTGGCCCTGGAACAGCTGGACAAGGGGGCCCAGGTCCTGGACGTGAACGTAGGGGTCCCCGGGGTCAACGAACCGGAACTGATTGAGCGGGTGATTGTGACCCTCCAGTCCATTACCTCCGTGCCCTTGCAGATTGATACCTCTAATATTGAGGCCATGGAACGGGGGCTGCGCATCTATAACGGCCGGCCGCTCCTCAACTCCGTAAACGGCAAGGCCGAGAATCTGGCAGAAGTGCTGCCGCTGGCGGCCAAATACGGGGCAGCTCTGGTGGGGCTGTGTCTGGACGAAAACGGCATTGCAGACTCTGCCGCAGGGCGCCTAAAGGTGGCGGACAAGATTGTCGGGGAGGCGGAAAAGGCCGGCCTCCGGCCCCGGGATATGCTTCTGGATCCTTTGGCCATGACTATCAGTACCGGCGGGGAAAATGCCCAGATTGCCCTGGCCGTAATCCGGAACCTGAAAAGCCGCCAGCTGAAAACGGTGATGGGGGTGTCCAACATTTCCTTTGGGCTGCCCAGCCGGGATGCGGTAAACAGTGCCTTCTTCTCTCTGGCTATGGAAGCCGGGCTCAGTGCCGGTATCATCAATCCCAACAGCGGTGCCATGATGCAGGCCTACTACGCCTACGGGGCTTTAAGCGGTTTGGACAGCGGCTGCAAGAAATATGTGGAATACTTTGCCGACCTGCCCCAGGTGACCCTGGCCTCCAAAAGCCAAAGCACCGGGAAGGCAGCAGCCGCCGGCAGTCAGGAGCTGGCCCTGGACGAAGCCATCATCAGGGGTCTGCCCAGTGTGGTGGAAAAGGACGTAAACCAGCTGTTGGCGGACGGCAAGACCGCCCTGTCCATTATCAACGAATGGATGATTCCTGCCCTGAATGTGGTGGGAGAGCAGTTCGAAAAGAAAAAGCTGTTCCTGCCTCAGCTGCTGGTCAGCGCAGATGCTGCCAAAGCCGGCTTTGAGATCTTAAAGCAGTCCCTGAAGACCGGGAACGCCAGCGAAGACGGGGAACCCATTGTGGTATGCACGGTAAAGGGGGACATCCACGATATCGGCAAGAATATTGTGAAGGTGCTTCTGGAAAACTATGGCTACCGGGTTATCGACCTGGGCAAGGACGTGCCGCCGGAAAAGGTGGTGGCGGCTGCCGTGGAAAATGGCGCCAAACTGGTGGGGCTTAGCGCCCTAATGACTACAACTGTCAGCTCCATGGCAGAAACCATCCGCCAGCTGCGGAAAGCCCTGCCTGGCTGCAAGGTGATGGTGGGCGGCGCCGTCATGACGGAAGAGTATGCCAAGAGCATCGGGGCCGACTTTTATGGGGCCAATGCGGTGGCCAGCGTCCACTATGCCAATGCCCTGTTTGGCAAAAAATAATAGTTGGATAGCTATAACATTCCGTGTTACTATAATACATATTTACAGCTTTTATGCATAAAAAATCTAACCAGAAAGAAGATGCAAAACAATGAAAAGACCTTTGATTGGTGTATCCGGCAGCCATATGGTGGATGACCATGGCACCTTTGCCGGGTACCATCGGGCCTACGTGAACGATGACTACATCCGGTCCGTAGTGGAAGCAGGCGGCGTGCCTGTAATCCTGCCCTTTACCCAGGACGCAGAAGCGGTGGCCGAAATGGTGGCCCGGGTGGACGGCGTACTTTTTAGCGGCGGCCAGGATGTGTACCCCCTAAACTACGGGGAAGAACCCTGCCGGCAGATTGGTCCGGTGTGGCCGGAACGGGACACCTTTGACCAACTGCTGTTTCAGGAAGCCCAAAAGCGGGGCATTCCCGTGGTGGGCATCTGCCGGGGCCTGCAAATTGTGAACGTGGCCCTGGGCGGCACCCTGTACCAGGACCTGAGCCTGGACAAGAATTCCTACGTAAAACATTCCCAGAACCAGGACCCGGCTACGGCTACCCACACCGTGGAAATTGCCGAAGGCAGCCGGCTAAGCCGTATCCTGGGAAAAACGGAGTGGGTCACCAATTCCCACCATCATCAGACCGTTCACGCGGTGGGCAAGGGCCTTACCGTAACGGCCCGGGCCAAGGACGGCACAGTGGAAGCGATGGAAGGCACGGAGTATCCCTACCTGATGCTGTACCAGTTCCATCCGGAAATGATGTCCATCAACAATGGGGATGCCAAGAAATTGTTTGCTGATTTTATTCATGCTGCAGAGGGGAACAACTAACATGGAAGACAAAAAAGTAAAATTCGGTCTGTCCAGCATTGTGCTGCTGGGCATCAACGGAATCATCGGCACCGGGATTTTCCTGCTGCCAAACCGGGCCTACGCCCTGATGGGGCCCGCCAGCTTGGGCATCCTGCTGTTTGACGCCTTTCTGGCTGGCTGCCTGGCCCTGTGCTTTGCAGAGGCTTCCGGCTTCTTTACCCGCAACGGCGGTCCGTATCTGTATGCCAAAGCCGCTTTCGGCGACTTCTGGGGCTACGAGGTGGGCGTTTTGAAACTGGTGGTCACCATCATTGCCTGGTCCACCATGGCCGTAGGCTTTGCCACTGCCTTGGGGGCTGCGTTCCCTGCGGTTTCCGGGAACTTTGCCAAAAATGCCATTGCAGCTATTCTGATTGGCGGCCTCAGCGCCCTGAACATTGCCGGCGTCAAGACTTCCAAAATTCTGAACGATATTATGACCATTTCCAAATTGGTGCCCTTAATTGCGTTTATTGCCATTGGTATTTTCTTCATCAACGGCGCCAATTTCACGCCTTTTGTCCCGGCTCACGTGGAAGAAGGGGCCTTTGCCAATGCGGCCATTACCCTGTTCTTTGCCTACACTGGTTTTGAAGCCATTGCTGTAGGGGCTGAAGACTTCAAAGATCCCAAAAAGAACCTGCCCCGGGCCATTATCCTGACCATGATTATCGTAACGGTTATCTATATGCTGGTACTGGGCATTTCTATCGGTATCCTGGGACCCAGCCTGGCCACGGATAAGGCTCCTATCCAGGACGCCTTTGGGAAAATCCTGGGACCTGTGGGTTCCTACTTTATCCTGATCGGGACCCTGCTGTCCATGGGCGGCATCAACATGGCGGAATCCTTCATCGCTCCCCGGGCCTGCACGGCCCTGGCTGAAGACGGCATGCTGCCGGAAGCCCTGAGCAAACGGACTCCCTGGGGTACCCCGTACGTAGCCAGTATCTTCATTGCGGTTTGCAGCATCCTGCTGGCCTGGAGCGGCAGTTTTACCACCCTGGCGGCCATTTCCGCCGTATCCCGTTTCACCCAGTACCTGCCTACGGCTTTGGCCGTTATCGTATTCCGGAAGAAATGGGCCGACCGGGAACGGAGCTATACCATTCCTGGGGGTATCTTGATTCCTGTAGTGGCCCTGGTGACCAGCCTGTGGATGCTTTCCAACGCCAAACCCATGCAGCTGGTTTGGGGTCTGGGCGGCTGCCTGGTAATCCTGCCCTACTACTTCGTCTATGCCAAAAAGAAGAAAATGGGCCTGATTCCGGAGCAAAAGGAAGAGTAAGACTTGCTCTTTTGGGAATTACCCGATACAATGTAAGAAAGTGGGTGTGTAAAACTCGTTTTTACACACCCTTGCTTTCGGTAAAACGGAAGGCTCTGCCCAGTTGGGCAGAGCCTTTTGATATGCTTATTTTTTTTGCAGGGAGGAAAAGTATGGGTTTGGTGAAAAAATTGCTGGCACCCCCTAAGGGGCACAAGCTGCTGTTTGACAACCAGAGCCTGCTGCACCTGTTCCTGCCGCTGGTCTTGGAGCAGCTCCTGGTGGTGCTGGCCGGTTTTACGGATTCCTTGATGGCAGCGGCCTTGGGGCAGGCCGCCGTATCCGGGATTTCTTTGATTGATAATATTATGCTGCTGCTGATTATGGTCTTTGTGGCCCTGGCTACCGGCGGCGCCGTCATTATGGGCCAATACCTGGGCCACCGGGAACCGGAGCGGGCCAAAGAGGCTGGGCGGCAGCTGGTATGGCTGGTGGGAGCCATTTCCCTGGGGCTCATGGCCCTGTTCTACGCCTGCCGGCCTCTGATCCTGTACAAGCTCTACGGCAGCAGTGACCCGGAGGTACTCTCCAGTGCGGACTCCTATCTCAAGGTTATCGGGCTGTCCATTCCCTTTGTGGCCCTGTTCCAGGCAGGCAGTTCTGTTTTCCGGACCGCCGGCAATACCAAGTTTCCCATGCTCATTGTGCTAGGTTCCGATATTTTCAACGTGTTTGGGAACTATACGGCTATTTATATACTGGGTTGGGGCGTGGCAGGGACGGCTTTGTCCACCGTAATCAGCCGAATCCTGTCGGTATTTGTGGTGCTGTACGGGGCCACCCACGCCAAGTTTTCCCTGACTTTGCCGCCGCTGCTCAAGGTGCGGCCCAATTGGGACCTGATTCGCCGGATGCTCCGGGTGGGCATTCCCTTCAGCGTGGAAAACGGGCTGTTCCAGCTGGGGAAAGTGGTGGTGGTCAGCATTGTCACCACCTTTGGCCTGAACGCCATTACGGCCAACGCCGTAGGCACCGTGTTTACCAACTTTCAGGTACTGCCGGGGATTGCCATGAACGCCGGCATGACCACTGTGGTGGCCCGCTGCCTGGGGGCCGGGGACGTTCCCCAAAGCAAGTACTTTACACGGAAGATAATTTGTCTTATTATGATGACAAACCTGGGCACCAGCCTTTTGAGCTTTGCGGCCTGGCCCCTGATTCTCTTTATCTACCAGTTCCCCAAGGAAACCATGGACCTGGTATGGGAAATCATGTTCTGGCACGGCACCCTGGAAACCCTGATCTGGCCCTTTGCCTTTACCCTTCCGGTAACCTTCCGGGCGGCAGGAGATGCCCGCTTTGCCATGGTGGTGGGCGTGGCCAGCATGATGCTCATGCGGGTGGGCGGCGCCTATGTGCTCTGCACCTACTGCGGCACCGGCATGTTCGGGGCGTGGATTTCCATGTTCCTGGACTGGGTGATCCGGGCCCTGATTTACGTGCCCCGTTATCTCAAAGGTACCTATTTGAAACATAAATTGATTTAAGTTTGCTGTTTACACGAAAGGAAAAGTATGACCGTTGCAAAGATTTTGAAGAAACCCAGCCTGGACCGGGCAGACCTTAGTGCCCTGATTGGCACCCTGGAACCCCAGGAGCGCCAGGCCCTGTACAATGCGGCCTATGCAGTGAAAGCCAAAGAAGTGGGCCGGGTGGCCTATTATCGGGGGCTTTTGGAGTTTTCCAACCAATGCATCAAAAATTGCCTGTACTGCGGCATCCGCCGGGACAACACCCAGGTGGAGCGGTTCACCACCAGCCGGGAGGATATCCTGGCCATGGCCAAATGGGCTTACGACAACCGGTACGGCTCTCTGACTCTCCAATCCGGAGAGCGGCAGGATGAGGAATTTACCAAAGAGGTGGAAGACCTGATTCATGCCATCAAGGACCTGTCCCACGGAGAACTGGGGCTGACCCTGTGCGTAGGGGAGCAGTCCCCGGAAACGTATCAGCGCTGGTTTGAGGCCGGCGCCCACCGGTACCTGCTGCGGATTGAAACCAGCAATCCCCGGCTGTACGCCACCCTGCATCCCCAGGACGGGCACCATGAGTGGAGCGTCCGGAAGCATTGCCTGGAAGTTCTCCGGGATATCGGCTATCAGGTGGGTACCGGGGTGATGATTGGTCTTCCCGGCCAAACCACCGACGATTTGGCGGACGATATTCTGTTCTTCCGGGATATGGACATTGATATGATTGGCATGGGGCCCTACGTGGTCCACCATGAAACTCCCTTGGGCAAGCAGGTTATGGCTGCCGGGGAAAACAGCAAGGAAGCCCAGCAGCGCCGGTTCCTTTGGGGCCTCAATATGATTGCGGCTACCCGGCTGCTGCTGCGGGATGTAAATATCGCCGCCACCACTGCCCTCCAGGCCCTCCATCCTTTGGGCCGGGAGCTGGGGCTCAAGGCCGGGGCCAATATCCTGATGCCCATTGTGACGGTGCCGGAATACCGGCCCCAATACCTGCTCTACGACAACAAACCCTGCGTGGAGGATTCTCCGGACCAGTGCCGGAACTGCCTCAGCGGCCGGGTGGCGTCCGTGGGAGACCGGGTAGGCTTCGGGGAATGGGGCGATTCTCCCCATTTTTACCATGAACATAAAGACAAAAGAGCTGCCGCGCTTTAGCGGGCAGCTCTTTTGCTATTTTAAGACGTTTTGGGGTTTAGAAGCAGACCTTGTTGGGGTTCAGGATCAGGTTGGGGTCAAAGACTTCCTTGATGCCCTGCATCAGGCGCATGGAAGTATCTCCCAGGGATTCCGCCAGGTATTGGACCTTGCCGAAACCAATGCCGTGTTCCCCGGAAATCTGGCCGCCCAGCTCGGTGCATTTGGCGTACAAGAGGTGCATGAATTGGTCAACCGCCGGCCGGAACTGTTCCAGGGGCATATCGTTGGCGCAGGTGTAGATGTGCAGGTTGCCGTCCCCGGCATGGCCGAACATCTTCACTTCAAAGGGGAAGTCCTTTTGGATTTCCTTGATGTACAGCACAAAATCCGGAATCTTGGAAATGGGAACTACCACGTCGCATTCGTCCAGCAGGCTGAACTGTTCTTCAATGCCTTCCAGGAAGGAAGAACGGGCTGCCCAGGTCTTTTCTAGGAACATGGGGGTGTCGGCTACCAGTACGTCCAGGGCACCGGCTTCCAGCATCATTTCAGCTCCCTGTTCCACCAGTTCGTCCAACTGGTCGTTGCTGGCGGCGTCCAGGGTAACCAGCAGGTAAGCACCCACTGCCTGGCCTTCCACTTCCTTGGGGAAAACGGATTTGCCCAGGTAGGCTTCGGAAGATTCCAGAATTTCCTTTTCAAAGAATTCCAGGGTCTGGGGATTCAGGGCGGACCGTTTGATGGCCGGTACGGCACCGATGCCGTCCGCCAGCTCAGCAAAAGGAACAATCAGGGTGGTGTGGGCCTTGGGCGGAGCAATCAGCTTCAGGGTCAGCTCCGTAATGATGCCCAGGGTGCCTTCGGAGCCCACCATCAGGTTCAGCAGGCTGTAGCCGGAAGACGTTTTGGAAACCGGGCTGCCCAGGTGCAGGATTTCCCCGGTGGGCAGAACCACCGTCATGGCTTGGACATAGTTCCGGGTGGTACCGTATTTTACGGCTCTCATGCCGCCGGCGTTGGTGGAAACGTTGCCGCCCAGGGTGGCAAACTTTTCGCCTGGATCCGGAGGATAGAATATACCGTGGGCCAGGGCGTCCTTGGACAGTTCATCCAGCAGTACCCCGGGCTGTACCCGTACGTTCATATTTTCTTCGTCGTAGCCCAGAATCTGCTTCATCCGGGTGGTGCACAGCACCAGGCCCTGCTGGACCGGCGTGCAGCCGCCTACCAGGCCGGTGCCGGCGCCCCGGACGGTAACCGGGATGTGGTTGGCGTTGCAGAGCTTCATGATGGCGGAAATTTCTTCCGTGCTCAGCACATCAATGGTGGCTTCGGGCATACCGATGCCGTAAATGGGCATATCATCATGGGCATAATCAGGATTGATGTCTTCTCCTACAATAACGCGGTTGCCGGAAATCTCACGCAGCTGCGCAAGAATCTCCGGAGTGATTGGTTGATATTGAATCATAACTGGAAACCTCCCCTTTGTTTAACACAGGTGAGTTTAGTATAATCAATTTCTATTTGATATACAAGTAATTGACAAAAAAATCAAAAGAATTCGCTAACTATTTTCTATAGGTCTATAACCGTTCGTTATAGACCACAGCGGCTGGCCGGGTTGGCCGGCCTGTGGTATAATGAAAAGGCAGCCTTACAGGATCTGCCGTAAATCAGCCAGGAACCTCCCCGGAGGTTCTTTCTTTTTTTGCTGTCCGTACAGTCCCGGCATTGTTCCAATAAGAAAATTCTATGGATTGTCTGTGACTAACCGGTCATGGTATGATAAGACAGTAAATGTGTGAAATTTTGCCAGGAAAGGACGTTGGTGAACGATATGCTAACCCAGAGAAAAAAGAGAAACCTGTGGCTGGGCCTGGCCCTTTTGGGCAGCTTGAGCCTGACCTGGGTGCCGGGCTCTGCTGCAGCCCAGCAGCCTGCGGCCGGAGAAAAGAGGCAGGCGGAAGCCGCCGTCAGTCCGGAAAGCCAGAAGCAGCCTGCTGCTGGACAAAAGGCTGGCAGTCAGGAAAAGACCGGGACAGAAGGGGATTCTGCCACTCAAAAAAGAACTATGCCCAGCAATGTTCCTGTAAAAACGGAACCTATCCGGAAAGTCCGGGAGGTAAACTTTGTCATCCAGCATGGGCAGCTGGTCAGTGAAGCCATTGGCGATGTGGACGGGGACGGCGTGGAAGAAGTGGTGGACCTGATGGGGGATCCGGTGGTGGACAAATCCAGCTACATGGGAAATATGTACGTGATTGTCCGGGACCTGGATTCCACCAAGGTGAAATATTATATCCGTCCCCAGGATCTGGGGGGCTACAATGCCTACCTGACCCTGTCGGACGTAACGGGTACCGGCTGGCCCGACGTCATTATTGCGGCTCCCAGCGGCGGTCCTGGGGAGACGGTGGAATACCGGATCCTGGACTTTAGCGGCACCAAGCCGGAAGAAGTGTTTACCGCAGCAGACAACCGGGGAGTGACCATGGTGGGCACCTATCTGCCGGATTATAAGGTGCGGCTCAGTTTTCCCAATCTGACCCAGGACGTGGAACTGGACCTGGCCTCCCAAAAGGATGCCTACCGGAGCCTGAACGTGTACGGGGCGGACGGCTCCCTGAAAAGCTCCGGCCTGCGGCCCCTGCTCCAGAATATCAGCCAGCTGAGCACCCTGGATGTGGACGGGGACGGGGTGGACGAACTGGTAACCCTCCAGAAGGTGATGGGCGTGGACAGCGACCAGCCCCTGGGCACTGTGCGCACGGTCTGGGGTTACCGGGCCGGGGTGTGGCAGCCCTGGAACGTCAGCTTCCGGGCGGAACTTTACGCCAAACCGGCCTACGAAAATACCGATAAGATTACCGGTACCGGCGGCTACGAAATCACAGATCTGAAGGTGGGCACGGACACTGGGGAGGTAGAATATCCCCATTTCCAGAAACTGGACGGCAAGATTGCCTGGCGCATCAACAATAAAATAGAAACCTTTGTCCGGGACCGGCTGCGGGAAGCGGTGTTCGGCACCCGGCTGAACCTGACCTACGAGGTGAAGTATACGGGCCGCAAATATGCCAGTGTCATGCTGCTGGGGCTGCTGTCCGACCGGGACCGGAGCCAGGTCATCAGCCGCAGCTTCAACTTCAACTTGACCACCGGAGAGGAAATTCCCTTAAAGGAACTGGTGCGGCCCTGGTACGGCTTCTGGAATATGGTGAAGAAGGAAGGCCAGGCCAAGGGCATTGCAATCACCGAGGATACGCTGACCGGCTACTATTACGATGGCAGCGTGTTGGGGCTCCTGGATGGGAACCGGAAAGAACTGGATATCCCCGAGGAAAAGGTGCTGCCTTTTCTGGCAAAAAATCGTATCGGAGAAGAATTTTTGACTAGCCAGTCAAATGAAGGATCCGTGAAAAAACTAGGGAAAATCAGTGAAAATAAGGAGAAAAACGGCAATTAACAGATTTGAATCTAGAAATTGCATAAGATATAATATACAAGGTTTTCTATAAGTATTCCATAGAATGCAATTTGCCGAAGAGGGCAGGATTTAGGAGGATTGTTCATGTTAGGAAAGAAAAAAGCGGTATCCGTGGGGATGGCGCTCCTGCTGTTATTGGGCGTCGCCGGCTGCGGCCAAAAGACAGCACCTATGGGTGGAGCCGTGGACGTAAAGTCCATGCAGGTCATCAAGCGGGATACTCCCATCAAGTATGAGTACACCGGCTTTGTGGAAGCAAAGAACGCGGTGGAAGTAAAATCCAAAGTTACCGGCACTATTGTGCAGAAACTGGTCAACGGCGGGGACGAAGTGCAGGCAGGACAGCTGCTGTACGTTATCGATCCCAGAACCTACCAAAACTCCGTGCTGAATGCCCAGGCCAACTTGGCCAACGCCCAGGCAACCCTAAGCAATGCGGAAAAGGATGCCTACCGGTACCAGACCTTGTACGAACAGGGCGCCGTTTCCAAGCAGACGGCTGACCAGTACAACACGGCGCTGGCCCAGGCCCAGGCCAATGTAAACGCCCAACAGGCCATCCTGGCATCTTCCCAGGTAGATGTCAGCGATACCCAGATTGTGGCTCCCTTCTCCGGCAAGATTGATACCAATCCGCTGGCGGAAGGTGCTTTCGTAACGGCCAGCTCTACGGTGCTCACCACCATTTCCAGCAGCAACCCCATGTGGGTGCGCTTCTCCGTTTCGGAAAGTGACTACCTGGATATGATGAAGGGCAACCTGAACAACGCAGGCAACCTGACGGATGTGACCCTGACCCTAAGTGACGGTACGGTCTATCCGGAAAAAGGCGTGGTCAGCCAGGTTGACCGGGGCGTCAGCGATACCACCGGTACCCTGACCCTGAAGGCTGAATTCAACAACCCCAACAACCTGCTGCTGCCGGGGATGTTCGCCAACATTTCCCTGGTGGGCTCCACCGTTCCCAACGCCATCCTGATTCCTCAGCGGGCCGTAACGGACGTAATGTACAAGCACTTTGTGTACGTCATCAACTCCGACAATACGGTAAGCATGAAGGAAGTGCAGCTGGGCGCACGGGTCGGCAAGCTGTGGCTGGTTAAGAGCGGCTTGGACGGTACCGAAAACATCGTAGTAGAAGGCATTCAGAAGCTGCAGCAGGGCGCCAAGGTAAATCCCACGCCTATGACGGAAGCTGACCTGGATACCACCGATACAGACAATTCAACTGCTGCAGGCAGTAAAGCATCCAACAGCAGCGCAAAATAAGGGGGAGGTAAAGGAAAGTGGCAAAATATTTTATTGATCACCCCGTATTCGCCTGCGTTATTTCCATTATCATCGCCCTGATCGGCATTATTTCGGCCTATAACCTGCCTATCGCCCAGTATCCCCAGATCTCCAACCCGCGTATCAGCGTAGTGGCCAACTACGTAGGCGCCAACGCGGAGGTTGTGGAACAGTCGGTAGCCCAGGCCATTGAAAAGAAGGTCAACGGCGTTGAAAACATGGTCGACATGCAGTCGGTCAGCGATAACCAGGGTAACTACACCCTGAACGTAAAGTTTGAATTGGGAACGGACCCGGATATGGACTCCGTTAAGGTGCAGAACCGTGTGGCCCAGGCCAATGCGTCCCTGCCCAGCGAAGTAACCACCTATGGTGTTACCACCAGAAAACAGTCCGCCCAGACCATCATGTATTTCTCTTTGACTTCCCCTAACGGGACCTATGACACCATGTTCTTGAAAACCTATGGTGCCACCCAGTTCGTGGATGCCTTAAAGAGAGTCAAGGGCGTTTCCGACGTCAGCGAGTACGGCCCGGAACTGTCCATGAGAATTTGGTTGGATCCTATGAAGATGGCGCAGCTGGGGGTAACCGCAGCGGATGTCCAGTCCGCCATCCAAAGTCAGAACATCCAGGCCCCGGCAGGTTCCATTGGTGCCCGGCCTACGGAAAAGGACCAGGAATTCCAGTATTCTGCCCGGGTTAAAGGCCGTCTGACCACCGCGGACGAATTCAAGAACATCGTTATCAAAAATAATAACGGCAACCTGCTCCGGGTAAAAGATGTAGCCCGGGTAGAGTTTGGTCCCCGTGACGACAGTGTCGTCAGTAAGATGGATGGCATGAACGCCATGTCCTATGCCATCAGCCTGAACACCGATGCCAACGCCCTGGAAACCGTGGCTGGCGTCAGAAAAGTGCTGGCCGAAGCCCAAAAGAGCTTCCCGCCGGATATGGAATTAAACATTGTGCAGGATAACACGGACTATGTACGTGAATCCCTGAAAGAAGTGGTTATCACCCTGGTAGAAACCCTGGTACTGGTAGTACTGATTACCTGGGTATTCCTGCAAAGCTGGCGGGCTACCCTGGTGCCCACCCTGGCCATCCCCGTATCCCTATTGGGTACCTTCGGTTCCTTCATCATCTTTGGTTTCAGTATCAATACCCTGACCCTATTTGCCTTGGTGCTGGCCATCGGTATCGTAGTAGATGATGCCATCGTAGTGGTGGAAGCTGTAGAACATAACGTGGATGCCCTGGGGATGAGCCCTAAGGAAGCCACCTACACCGCCATGCGGGACGTATCTGGGGCCATTGTGGCCACCGCCTTCGTGCTGCTGGCCGTATTCCTGCCGGTAGCCTTCCTGGGCGGCACCACCGGCGTACTGTACAAACAGTTCGCCCTGACCATTACCGTGGCGCTGACCATTTCCGCTGTGGTAGCCATGTCCCTGAGCCCGGCTGTGTGCGCCCTGGTGATCCGTCCCAAGAAGGAAACGGACAAGAACACCTTCCTGGGCAAGATGTTTGGCTACTTCAACCGGTGGCTGGAACGGACCACGGGCAAATACGTGAACAACGTAAAACGCCTGCTGCGCCATTTCCGGGTAGGCCTGTGTGCTCTGCTGGTGGTCTTCGTACTGATCGGTGCTTTCTTCAAACTGATTCCTTCCGGGTTCGTACCGGATGAAGACCAGAGCTTTACCCTGATGACGGCAACCCTGCCGGAAGCCGCCTCCACTGCCCGGACCATCAAGGCCACCAATGATTTGGCTGCCCAGGTACGGCAGATTCCCGGTGTAAAGCATGTCATGCAGATTGTGGGCTTTGATGCCCTGTCCATGGCCCGGAAGTCCAACGCCGCCATCATGCCCGTAAAACTGGAAGATATCCAGAACCGGACCACCGATGATCTGAGCGTTTACTCCATCATCAATAAACTGAACGGCGTAGGTGCCAAAACCCCTGCTGCCAACGTTATGGCCTTTAACGAAGCCGTACTGCCCGGCATGTCCAGTACAGGTAACCTGAGCCTGTACATTATGGACACCACCGGCCATGATACGGATGTAATGGCCAGCGATGTGCAGACCATCCTGGGCAAGCTGAACCAGCGCCCGGAAGTGTCCCATATGTACACCACGTTCACCAACAATACCCCGGCCCTGCAGTTTGAAGTAGACCGGGCCAAAGCAGAAAGCTTGAACGTACCGGTATCCAGCGTGTTTACCACCCTCCAGGCTTTCCTGGGCGGGGACGAAGTCAACGACTTTAACCTGCTGGGCCAGACCTGGAAGGTTGTTATCCAGGCAGAACCCCAATACAGAGGGGACACCAAGAGCTTTGCCAATCTGTACGTAGCCAGCAATTCCGGGAACCTGGTTCCCCTGAGCGCGTTGGTAAAATCCAAGGAAATGGTGGCCGCGCCTGCCATTACCCGGTATAACGGTGCCCGGGGTGCCAAGATCGCAGGTTCTCCTGCTTCCGGTTACTCCACCGGCCAATCCATGGCCGCTGTAGAAGAAGTGCTGAACAGCCAGCTGCCTTCCGGCTACACCTACGAATGGATCGACCAGAGCCGGGATGAAAAGTCCGCCGGCAACTCCTCCTTCATCATGTTCGGGATTTCCCTGGTATTCGTTTACCTGTGCCTGTCCGCCCTGTATGAAAGCTGGACCCTGCCGCTGGGCATCATCTTCGCCGTACCTTCCGCTGTAATGGGGGCCGTTGGCTTCCAGTACCTGCGGGGCCTGCAGAGCGATATCTACATGCAGATTGGGTTGATCGTGCTCATTGGTCTGTCGGCCAAGAACGCCATCCTGATTGTGGAATACGCCAAGATGAGAGTGGACAACGGCTGGGCCATTATGCCCGCCCTGATCGATACCGTACAGGTTCGTCTCCGTCCTATTCTGATGACCGCCTTCTCTACGGTTATTGGTGCTGTGCCTCTGGCCTACGCCAGCGGCGCAGGTGCAGGCAGCCGTACTTCCATTGGTACCGCCATTATCGGTGGTATGATGGCTTCTACGTTCCTGTCCCTGTTCCTGGTTCCTGTATTGTTCCTGACCATTGAAAAGGTCTTCCATCCCAAGACGCCGGTTGGCTCTGTGGATGATGAAATTCCCAGTGATCAGCTTTAAGTTATGAAAAATGCCTCTCCTGCCGGCTGGCAGGGGAGGCATTTTATTTTCCGCCTTTTGGTGGACAAAGCCCGGAAAGTCCAAGGAGAACGGAATGGGCTAACAGATGAAAAAAATATCCGAATGGTAATGTAATATTTAACAAATTCATTCAGAAATTCTTTGCAATTTTCGAATGAAACGTTTATAATAGGTACCATTCTGATTAGTGTAAGGGTGAGTGTACGTGAAAAGAACAAATGTAACACCAAATCTGCTCAAACAGGTGTGGCACCTGACCCGAAGCTATTGGCGCAGTGAGGAAAAGAAAAAAGCCTACCTGCTCCTGGCAGCCATTCTGCTGCTGACCCTGGGTGTGGTGTTTATGCTGGTGCTGCTGAACGAATGGAACAATGCCTTCTATACGGCCCTGCAAGACTATCAGACGGAAGAAATCTTCCATCAGCTGAAACGTTTTACCGTTTTGGCCTTTATTTACATTATTTTGGCCGTTTACGCCTATTATCTCCAGC
This sequence comes from Acidaminococcus sp. AM05-11, assembly GCF_003472805.1. NCBI lineage: Bacteria > Bacillati > Bacillota > Negativicutes > Acidaminococcales > Acidaminococcaceae > Acidaminococcus > Acidaminococcus sp. AM05-11. The sequence goes on from NZ_QRMX01000001.1 coordinate 239,691, forward strand.
AGGTACTGATTCTGCACTGGCGCCGGTGGCTGACGGGCCGGTACATTGATGCCTGGCTCCAAAATAAGACCTATTACCGGCTGCAAATGTTCGGGAAAGATATGGATAACCCGGACCAAAGAATCAGTGAGGACGTGAACCTGTTCGTCACCGATACCCTGGGCTTTTTCGTAGGCATCATCAAGGCGGTGTGCACGCTGCTGTCCTTCGTGGTGATTCTCTGGCAGCTGTCCGGACCCTTTTCCTTCCAGCTGCTGGGCCGGACCTGGCAGGTTCCCGGGTATATGGTTTGGGTGGCCGTGGCCTACGCTGTAGTAGGCACCTGGCTGACCCACCGGGTGGGGCACAAACTGGTAGCCCTGAATTTCCTCCAGCAGCGCCGGGAGGCAGATTTCCGTTTCAGCATGATGCGGATGCGGGAGAACGCTGAAAGCGTAGCTTTCTATCATGGGGAAGAACAGGAAGGCCGGGTCTTCAAAAACCGTTTTACCCTGCTGCTGGAAAACTTCTGGAAAATTGTTTTGAAGCAGAAGCAGCTGGTGTGGCTGAATTCCGGGTATTCCCAGATTGCCATCATCTTTCCCTTTGTGGTGGCCATTCCCCGCTTCCTGCGCCGGGAACTGACCCTGGGCGGGCTGATGCAGGTGGCTACGGCCTTTGGCCGGGTCCAGGATGCCCTGTCCTACTTTGTGGATATGTATACTTCCCTGGCCGCCTGGCAGGCCGTGGTAGAGCGGCTTACCAGTTTTGAGGCCCATATGGAGCTGGTGCAGGCGGCGGGCAGTGCTTCCCAGCTGGTCCAGGGAAGCTCCCCGGATGCAGCGCTCCATATCAAGGACCTGGAAGTGGACCTGCCCAATGGGCAGCCCATTCTCCAGGGGCTGAATCTGACCCTGGAGCCGGGGAAAAACCTTTTGATTCAGGGCCTCAGCGGCAGCGGGAAAAGCACCCTGCTGCGCTGTCTGGCCGGTCTCTGGCCCTTTGTGAAAGGGGAAACGGACTTGCCCCCGGGCAGTACTGTCATGTTCATTCCCCAGCGCCCCTATTTGCCGTTAGGCACCCTGCGGGATGCCATTCTGTATCCCGGCACCAGGGACCTGCCCGACGCCCACCTGCGTCAGGTACTGGCGGAGTGCCAAATTGGCTATTTGGCCAAGCACCTTTTGGAAGAAGGGGACTGGGCCCACGTCTTTTCCTTGGGCGAGCAGCAGCGGCTGGCTTTTGCCCGGATTTTGATCTACCAGCCGGCCTGGCTGTTTATGGATGAATCCACTTCGGCCCTGGATGAGGAAACCGAAGCCCGGATGTACCAATTGCTGGCAGAGAAGCTGCCGCATACCACCGTTATCAGTGTAGGACACAGAAGTTCCCTGCTTCAGTTCCACCAGCTGGTCCTGCATTTGGATAAAAATAAAAAAGAAGCAACGCTTCAGGCAGCGCCTGCTGCCCAAGACTGCCGCACGGCAGAATTTTGATGGGGGGAAACACCGATGAATATTGAAACCTTGAATGCCATTGATTCCTTTGTCTGGGGACCACCGCTTCTGGTGCTGCTGGTAGGTACCGGTATTTTCCTCAGCCTGCGCCTGCACTTTCTCCAGATTTTCCGTCTGCCCCGTTCCCTGAAACTGATTTTCTCTGCAGAAAACCAGGGCGAAGGGGACATCGACAGCTTTAAGGCCCTGTGCACGGCCCTGGCTGCCACCGTGGGCACCGGGAACATTGTAGGGGTAGCCACTGCCGTGAAAGCCGGCGGCCCCGGCGCTATTTTCTGGATGTGGATGGCCGCCTTCTTTGGCATGGCCACAAAGTACGCAGAAGGCTGCCTGGCGGTAAAATACCGTACCGTGGATGATAAGGGTATGATTTCCGGCGGGCCCATGTACTACATCGAAAATGGCCTGGGCAAGGCCTACAAGCCCCTGGCTGTGGCCTTTGCCTTCTTTGGGGTACTGGTGGCCTATTTTGGCATTGGTACCTTTGCCCAGGTAAATTCCATTGTGGAAATTACCCAGCTGAATGCCGGCATTCCTGTAGTGTGGACGGCCGTGATTCTGACCATTATCGTAGCCGGGGTTACCTTGGGCGGCCTTCAGAGCATTGCGGAAGCTGCTTCCAAAATTGTGCCGGCCATGGCTGTTATTTACTTGGCTTCTACCCTGGGTATTTTGGTAATCTTTGCGGACCGGATTCCTGCCGCCATTGTGGAAATCTTGACCGATGCCTTTACGCCTACCGCGGCTGTCGGCGGCTTTTTGGGCGCCAGCGTGCTTTTGGCCATGCGCAGCGGCGTAGCCCGGGGCGTTTTCTCCAACGAATCCGGTTTGGGCTCCGCACCTATTGTGGCTGCCGCAGCCAAAACCAATTGGCCGGCAGAACAGGGTCTGGTTTCCATGACAGGTACCTTTATTGATACTATCATCATCTGCACTCTGACCGGTTTGGTGATTGTCATCAGCGGCCAATGGACAACCGACCTGAACGGGGCGGCCTTGACCAACGCAGCCTTTGCCCAGGCGTATCCCACCTTTGGGGGCTACCTGCTGATGGTGGGGCTGGTGCTCTTTGCCTTTACTACCATTTTAGGCTGGAACTATTATGGGGAACGCTGCATGGAATACCTGGTGGGGACCAAGGGTATTATGCCCTACCGCATCGGTTTTATCATCCTGGTAGCGGCCGGGGCCTTTGTAAAACTGGAAGCCATCTGGATTTTGGCCGACATTGTAAACGGCCTGATGGCCATTCCTAACCTGATTGCCCTGCTGGGGCTGTCCGGGGTGGTTGTGGCGGAAACCAAAAAGTACAACCAGCACGTCAAGGAACAAAAACAGAAAAAAGCTGCCTAAGGGCAGGGGCGTTCGCCCATAAAAAAACTCTGTGCAAAAGGGAAGAAACTTTTGCACAGAGTTTTTGTTTCAGCAGCTGGCAGCTAGACCAGTTGTTTGCGAAAATGCCAGTACAGATATAAGAGGGCTGCAGCGATTTCTACAGCCGGGCAAACCAGGCCGTACATCAAGGTGTAGCCAAAGGCGCCGGCAATGAGGCCCAGGGTGGCAGCAGCTATGCCCACGAGAATATCCAGGAACCAGAAGAAGGTGGCCGTGGCAGCGCCGGCTCGGGACAGGGGAGCGCTTTGGATGGCCAGGGTCTGGAAGGAAGGACTCAGGGCGCCAAAGCCCAGGCCCTGGACCACAGCGGCTGCGTACAGAGAGCTGGGAGTGGTAATTTGGCTGAACAGCACCAGCCCCAGGATAAAGGCCGCAAAGCCCGGCAGGATCAGGTAGACGGGCCCCAGGCTGTCAAATAGCCGGCCGATTACCGGGCGGCTTACCACAATGGACAGGGCAAATACGGCGAAAAACACCCCGGTTTGGCTGTCCATGGAAAGGCTGTGCAGGTATAGGGGAATGAAGGTAAGCACGCCGCCGTAGGCAAAGTACACCAGACCGCCCAAAAGGGCTGCAGGCAGGGATTTGATTTCCAAAAGACGCTCCAGCAGGGGACCTTCCGGCAGGTCCTGGGGCGCCGTAACGCTGGGGGCCAGGGGAACCAGAAAGGCCCCCAGCAGCATGGCTGCAGCTGCCAGGCTGAGAAACAGGAACAGGACGGAAATCCCCAGCAGCTGGTAGAGCAAAAGGCCGGCCAAGGGACCCACCACCATGGCCAGGTTGGTGGTGACGGCAAAATAACCCACCCCTTCGCCCCGGCGGGAAGGGGGAATCACCAGTACCGCAATGGCAGCTGCGGTAGTAGTGGTCAGGGAAAACAGTACCCCATGGAAGGCCCGGAGCACGAAAATTTCTTCCAGCCCTGCCAAAAAGTTGAAGGCCAGCATCACCAGGTTAAACAGTACCAGGGCCAAAAGCAGCAGCTGCCGCTTGTTCTTCTTGTCGATGAGATAGCCGGCAAAGGGGCGGAACAGGCTGGTACCAATCTGAAATGAGGTCATGGCCAGGCCTGCCTGGACATCGCTGCCGCCAAATTCGGCAATAATAAACAGGGGCAGGGTGGATACCAGGATATATTGGGTGAGAAACTGAAAGAAATTGATGCCGCCCATACAAAGAAAGGGCGCGGTCCATAATTTTTCCTTAGGCAAAGAAAACGACTCCTTCCGCTCGCAGTGATACTCACCATTGTACTCTGCCAGGAAAGCCTGTCAATTGGAAATAGGAGTTTCTTGGAGTGGAAATAAAAAGGAAAAGGAAAAATGGCCCTGAAGGGGAAAAAATCCCTGAAAATTTCCGCTAAAAAGTAAAAATCCTTGTATACAGTGCCCATACGGGAAATAAAGGAAAAATAACGGGGATATACAAAAGTTTTACGGGCCGAAAAATTGTCTTTAATTGGGGAAAATAGTATAATGGGGATGAACTTATTTTTGAGAGGAGCTTTATCTTATGAAAGCACGCGAAATTGCCAATGATATATTTGAAGTAGGCGTTCGGGATTGGACCCTGAAAGATTTCCATGGGTTTGCCACCCCTCGGGGCGTCACCTACAATTCCTTCCTGCTGCTGGACGAAAAAATCTGCCTGATTGACGGGGTAAAAGCTCGTTATGCTGGAGACCAGCTGACTTATATCAGTTCCGTAGTGGAGCCTTCCAAAATTGACTACATTGTGGTCAACCACGTGGAACCGGACCATTCCGGCAGTCTGCCGGCTTTGGCCGCTGCCTGCCCCAAGGCTGTTTTCCTGTGCACGGTACAGGCTTCCAACGAACTGAAGGAACATTACGGGAATGTTTTTGACGGACGGCTGCAGGTAGTAAAAACCGGCGAAAGCCTGAGCCTGGGCAAACGCTCTCTGGTATTCCATGCCATTCCCATGCTCCACTGGCCGGATTCCATGGTGACCTACTGCCCGGAAGAACAAATCCTGTTCTCCAGTGATGCTTTTGGCCAGCACTACTGCTGCACCAAGCTGTTTGACGATGAAACGGAAGTGGCTGATATGCTGTTTGAAGCCCAGAAGTACTTCGCCAATATTCTGATGCCCTATGCCAAACTGGTACCCAACGCAGTGAAATTCGTCCGCAGCCTGCCGCTGAAGATGATCTGCTCCTGCCACGGCTGCATTTGGCGCACCAATATCGATGACATTCTGACCAAGTACGAACAATGGGGCCGGGGAGAAGCCATCAACCGGGTCCTGGTGGTATACGATACCATGTGGGGCGGCACCGAGGCCATGGCACGGGCCATGCTCCGGGGTATTGAAAAGCAGGGTATGCGGGCCAAACTGTACCGCTACGAAAGCTCCCTGAAGGCTGATGTAATCAGCGACCTGCTGACCGCCAAGGGAATCCTGATTGGTTCTCCTACCCAAAACTCCGGCATGATGCCCACCATCGGCGATTTGCTGACCTACCTGAAGGGCCTGAAGCCCTCCGGCAAGCTGGCTGCCGCTTTTGGTACCTACGGCTGGGCCGGCGGTGCAGAAAAGGATATGGAAGCCCTCATCAAGGCTTCCGGTATGGAACTGCTGCCGGGCTATAACGTAAAATGGCGGCCGCTGCCGGAAGAACTGGAAAAGGCAGAAAAATACGGCTTTGACTTTGCCGAAACCGTTAGCCAGAAATTCCAGGAAAAATAAGAAGCGGACAATTGTGATAAAATAGCTGTGGGAAAAATGGTAAGAGGTTTTGGCTTCTTACCATTTCCTGCTATATAAAACCGGAGGGTGCATGCAGGATATTATTGTTGGAAGAAACGCTGTGCGGGAAGCGCTGCACAGCAGCCGTCCCTTGAATAAATTGTGGGTCCAGACGGGCCTTCACGGGGGCAGTTTGGGAGAGCTTTTGGCCTTGGCCCAGGAACGGAAGATTCCTGTGGAAATGGTAAGCAAGGAAGTCCTGGACCATATGGCGGAAGGCCTTCGGCACCAGGGCATTGCCGCCCAGGGTGCTCCCGTAGCCTTCCAGGACCTGGATCAGGTGCTGACCAAGGTGGAGCAGCGGGGAGAAACACCCCTTTTGCTGCTTTTGGATGAACTTCAGGATCCCCAAAATGTAGGGGCCCTTATCCGGACCGCCAATGCGGCAGGAGTCCACGGGGTGCTGCTGCCCCAACGGCGCAGCTGTCCCTTAAATGCCGTGGTGGCCAAAATCTCCGCCGGGGCAGTGGAACACGTACCGGTAATCCAAATCGGCAATATTGCCCAGACCATGAAAAAGCTGAAGAAGCAAGGGTTCTGGATTGCCGGAGCGGATATGGACGGGGAAAACCTCTATTTTGACGCCAACCTGACGGGACCCATGGTCCTGGTGGTGGGGGCGGAAGGCAAGGGCCTGGGACGCCTGGTCAAGGAAAATTGTGATTTTATTGTACGGATTCCCATGCTGGGAGAAGTGTTTTCCCTGAACGCTTCTGTGGCCGGGGGAATCCTGCTGTATGATATTGTGCGGCAGCGGCTATTGGCGGCACGCTGACGGACGGGGAATTGCTTTGCAGGGGGCAAAGGAGGGGAACTGTATGACGCAGCTGGACGAAAGCAAGAAAAAGTATGAGGCGCTCAGTGATGAACAATTGATTGAGCGGATCCAGAAACAGGATGATCGTCAGGCGCAGGATTACCTGCTGGCCAAGTACAAGGAGTTTGTGAAAATGAAGGCCAGCCGGTACTTTCTCATTGGGGCTGAGAAAGAGGACATGATCCAGGAGGGGATGATTGGCCTTTTCAAAGCCATTCGGGATTACCGGCCGGACAAGAAGGCGTCTTTTAAGGTATTTGCGGAGCTATGCGTGAATCGGCAGATTATTTCGGCCATCAAGAGTGCTACCCGGCAAAAGCATAAACCTTTAAATACGTATGTATCCCTGGACAAACCTATTTTTGACGACGGCAAGGAACGGACCATCATGGATATGCTGGGGGGCAGCCATGGAATTGAGCCGGAAAACCTGCTGGTGGATCAGGAAGAGTTTGCGGATATCGAAAAGAACGTGTCGGCCATGCTGAGTTCCCTGGAGTGGCAGGTACTGTGCAAGTACCTGGAAAGCAAATCCTACCAGGATATTTCTGCTGAGCTGAAGCGGAGCACCAAATCCATTGACAATGCGCTCCAGCGGGTGAAGCGGAAACTGGAAAAATACCTGAGTTCCCGGAACCACGAGCTGGACATCCGGACCCTGAACAAGGGCCTGCTGCTGATGGCAGCCAAGGAACATTTGGCCAACCAGGAGGAGCAGGAAAACCTGGAAGATATTGACAGGATTGATACACTTTGAAGCAGAATAGACAGAAAAAAGAGAAAATCAGTTTCACTTTGCAGGAAAATATTTTTTCCTGCCGAAAGGAAACAATATCCAGAAAATCTGCTCGGACATAGGAAAGGGAGGGCATACGCATGAATCAATTAGAAGAATTTGAACAACAGATTGCCGCCGTACGGGAAAAGGAAGAAAAGGTTTTGATTGTTACCGGCAAACCCGGCAGCGGCAAAAGCAAACTGATGCGGGAAGCTGCAGAAGCCAAGGGCTGGGACTATATTGACGCTCGCCTGCTGATTACGGAAGAATTTCTGAAATTGCTGCCGGCGGAAAGAAGAAGCAAGGCCCCGGAAATGCTCAAGGACCAGCTGACTGGGCATCATGGGGACGTGATTATGCTGGACCGGGTACAGACCTTCTTTGTGCCTGTTTTCAACATCGATCCCAAGAGCGTAATTGATGAACTGGGCAAAACCTATACTCTGGTCATTGCCTGGCCGGGTTATGTGAACAATGGCCTCTTGTGCTATGACAAATTCGATGGAACGGAATCCATCCGTTTGTCCGCCGCCAACTATACCATTTGGAATGTAGGGTGATAGCATGACAGAAGGGAAAACGGTAAGGGGCACTCTGGCTGTCCTGACAGGCGGCGGGGACTGCCCGGGCCTGAATGCCGTAATCCGAGCTGTAGTGAAGACCGCTATTTTCAACGGATATCAGATCTATGGTATTGCCAACGGCTTCCATGGTCTGATCAGCAATGACATGAAGCTGATGCAGCTGTCCGATGTATCCGGCATTTTGCCCCGGGGCGGCACGGTGCTGGGCACCACCAACCGGGATAATCCGTTCCACTATGCTTCCGGCGAAGCTGCCGACGGCAGCATCATCTACAAGGATATGCGGGAAGTGGTGGTAAAGAACCTGAAGGACCACGGCATTGAATGCCTGGTGGTTATCGGCGGGGACGGCAGTCTGAAAATTGCCTACGACCTCCATCGGCTGTGCGGGGTGAACGTGGTGGGTGTACCCAAGACCATTGATAACGACCTGCCCTGTACGGAACGGACCTTTGGCTTTGATACGGCTATGTCCATGGCCACGGAAGCTTTGGACCGGCTGCACACCACGGCAGAATCCCATCACCGGGTAATGGTGCTGGAAGTTATGGGGCGCTACGCAGGGTGGATTGCCCTGCACTCGGGGATTGCCGGCGGAGCCGATGTGATTTTGATTCCAGAAATTCCTTATGATATTGAAGCTGTTATCCGGAAAATCCGGCGGCGCCAGCAAAGCGGTAAGAAATTCAGCATCATTACGGTGGCTGAAGGGGCCAAGCCCATTGGCGGCGAGCTGACGGTTGCCCGGATTGTCAAGGACAGCTTTGAACCCATCCGCCTGGGCGGCGTGGGGGAGAAACTGGCAGAGGAAATTGAAGCCAAAACCGGAATTGAATCCCGCTGCACGGTGTTGGGGTATCTCCAGCGGGGCGGTTCACCTACAGCCTACGACCGGGTGCTTTCCACCCGCTATGGAGTGGCCGCAGTGGAAGCCTGTCTGGCAGGGGAATACAATGTGATGGTAGCCCTCCAGGCCAACCAGATTGTCCGGGTACCTATAGCTCAGGCTGCTTCGGAACCCCATCGGGTTCCCGTAGATTCGGATATTATCCGGGCCGGCCGCCATATTGGCATTTCCTTTGGGGACGAACAGCCCTGAGGTACAAAAAAACAAGAGAAGACCTGTTTTCCCAAGAAAGTCCTGGAAAAAATTGTGTCTTCTCTTTTTTTTTCTGTTTCAATGACATATAATGAACAAGCTGCGGAAAGCAGGAACCATATAAAGGGAGTGAAAGTAAGTGAGTGAAAATTTAATTGCGGTCATATTGGGTATTGTGGAAGGGCTGACAGAGTTTATTCCTGTTTCTTCCACCGGCCATATGATCATTGTGGGACACCTGATCGGCTTTCAGGGGAACCTGGCCAAGATATTTGACGTGGTGATTCAACTGGGAGCGATTCTGGCCGTGCTGGTGCTCTATAAAGAACGGTTCCGCCGTTTCTTCACCAAAGAAGGCTGGCAGCTGGGAACCGGGCTGACCGGGTACCATGTGGCAGCTGGCTGCGTGCCTACTATGGCTTTCGCTCTCCTGGTCCATTCTTTCATTAAGAAATACCTGTTTTCTCCGGCTACGGTAGCCATTGGCCTGGTGCTGGGCGCCCTGCTCATGATTTACGCTGAGCACAAGATCAAGGGCCATGAACAGGAATTGGTCCAGGACGTGGACCATATCAGCCTGAAGCAGGCCCTGTACATCGGCTTTTTCCAATTTCTGTCGCTGTGGCCGGGCTTTTCCCGGAGCGGCTCTACTATGGGCGGTGCCCTGCTGGTAGGGGTAAACAGGAAGGCCGGCGCGGATTTCACCTTCATCATGGCGCTGCCCATTATGGTAGCGGCCTGCCTATTCGAGCTGCTGAAGAATCTGTCCGGGCTGAGCCTGGGGGATTTGCAGGTCCTGGCCATTGGTTTTGTGGTGGCTTTTATTGTAGGCTATCTGTCCATTGTGTGGTTTATGAAATTTCTTCAGCGTTCCACATTGACAGCCTTCGGAATTTATCGTATTATATTGGCTGCGGTCACTGTCGCATACTTCTATTTCTAAGCTTGTGAAAAAACATTTCACTTTTTTTGAAAAAAGTGTTGACAAAATCCGCTGTGTTCTGTATAATTCATTTTGTTACGAACGCAAAGGCTGGCATAGCTCAAATGGTAGAGCAACTGACTTGTAATCAGTAGGTTGAGGGTTCAATTCCTTTTGCCAGCTCCACTAACTTCGTAACAGACAAATGTGGAGAGATTCCCGAGTGGTTAAAGGGAGCAGACTGTAAATCTGCCGCCTCTGGCTTCGAAGGTTCGAATCCTTCTCTCTCCACCAAATCGCGGGGTGGAGCAGTTGGTAGCTCGTCGGGCTCATAACCCGAAGGTCGTTGGTTCAAGTCCAGCCCCCGCAACCACATGCTGATGTAGCTCAGATGGCAGAGCGTATCCTTGGTAAGGATAAGGTCACCAGTTCGACTCTGGTCATCAGCTCCAATTATGGCGGCGTAGCTCAGTTGGCTAGAGCAGTCGGTTCATACCCGGCCTGTCCGCGGTTCAAATCCGTGCGCCGCTACCATTTTGTTCACTAAGCCCCGTAACAGGGGCTATTTTAAAATCACAAAAAAGTTGAGAAAGCGTTGGGAGGTATTCTAATGGCTAAAGAAAAATTCAACAGAACCAAACCCCATGTCAACATTGGTACCATTGGTCACGTTGACCATGGCAAGACTACGTTGACTGCGGCTATCACCAAGGTTTTGGCTGAACGTGGCGGCGCCCAATTCATGGACTACAACATGATCGATAAGGCTCCGGAAGAAAGAGAACGTGGTATTACCATTAATACCGCCCACGTTGAATACGAAACCGAAAAAAGACACTATGCACACGTTGACTGCCC